>JAFTKV010000308.1 GCA_017453085.1 Clostridia bacterium | reverse complement strand
GTACTGCGTGGATTTGCTCATGATGGAGCGGATTACGGGGCTCGAACCCGCCACCTCGACCTTGGCAAGGTCGCGCTCTACCAAATGAGCTAAATCCGCAAAGGTGACACCGACCGTATGGTCGGGCTATAATAACGCTCTGCCGTATCAGGTGCGGGGGGATCCTCACCTTGGCTTACCCGGACGCTTGCCCGGATGAGAGCGGGATTTTTATTGTAACCAACCCGTTATGTTGGGTTGGTTACAATGTTGGAGGCGTCGCCCGGAGATCGGTTGTCCGATTCCGTTCGTCGCTTTCAAGTGATCGTTTTAAGAACCCGATTATATCGGGCTCATAAAACAATTGGAGGCGTCGCCCGGAATCGGACCGGGGATAAAGGTGTTGCAGACCTCTGCCTTACCGCTTGGCTACGTCGCCACATAGCAACTCCACGCAGTACTGCGTGGATTTGCTCATGATGGAGCGGATTACGGGGCTCGAACCCGCCACCTCGACCTTGGCAAGGTCGCGCTCTACCAAATGAGCTAAATCCGCGTAAATCGCTGATGCGATTTACAAAAATTCGAATAGGTGCCACTATTCTCATCAAACCTTACGGTCTGGTGCCTCCGGTCGGAATCGAACCAACGACACGTAGATTTTCAGTCTACTGCTCTACCAACTGAGCTACAGAGGCAAATGGAAAACCGATACGATACGGGATCGTATCGGTTTTGGCGACCCGGAAGGGGCTCGAACCCTCGACCTCTAGCGTGACAGGCTAGCGCTCTAACCAACTGAGCTACCAGGCCATAACCGTCCCGATTGGAACGATTGGTGGAAACTATAGGGCTCGAACCTATGACCCTCTGCTTGTAAGGCAGATGCTCTCCCAGCTGAGCTAAGCTTCCATGTTTGCCGCTTTCCTTGACGGCTTGATTATTATAGCACATGGTTTTCCATTTGTCAATAGGTTTTTCGAAAAAAATTAAATTTTTTTCGAAAAATTTTTTTGACGAAAAATCGACTCTTTTAAGCGCAAAAATGTGCTGTTTTGAGTCGATTTTTTGCAAAAGTTCGAATATTTACGCTTTTCCTTCTTTTTTGCGGATCTGTTCGATGTCCGATCCGGTGAAAGAAAATTTATTGTTGCAGAATTGACAGCCGACCTCGATAGCACCATCCTCTACCAAAATATTGTAGAGCTGAACGGGATTGATCGTCAGCAGCGCACGTCCCATTCGTTCGCGGGAGCAATCGCAGTGATAGCCTACTTCGTACTCGTCAAATACGTCGAAGGGAATGCCCTGCAGGATAGTTTCTGCAATGGCCAGGTTATCGGGGGTCTGCTCAAAGAGTGCGGTTGCTTCTGCGATGATTGGAAGATTCTTTTCGATCGCACGGATCGTCTCCTCCGCTGCAAAGGGGAGCAGCTGGATCAAAATTCCGCCGGCAGCAACTACCTTGCCCTTGCTGTCCAGCCTAAGACCCAGGGAGCATACGGTAGGGATCTGTTCACTTTCGGCGTAATAGTTTGCAATATCGCTTGCGATCTCACCCGATCCGATATTGGTGATGCCGATGTAGGGCTCCTTCTCGCCGGTGTCCTTGACCACGTTCAGCGTGCCCTTGCCTACTGCACCTGCCACGTCCACCTTGCCGTCGATCTTAGGCAGATCGATGGTGGGATTCTGCACGTATCCCTTAACGTTGCCCATATAATCGGAAACTGCCAGCACGTGGCCGCACTTGCCGTCGCCGCGAAAGTTGACCGTGATGCTGTTGCCCTTATCCTTGAGGGTGCAGCCCATCAAAGAAGTGGCGGTGAGTACCCGTCCCAGCACTGCGGTGGGGGTGGATGCGGTTTGATGAATTTTTTTAGCTTCCTCTACCATATCGGCAGAATTGAGGATCAGCACCTGCGCCGATCCGTCGGTCGTCAGACCTCTCAGTAATTTTCCCATTTTTATTTATCTTGGAACCTTTTTGAAGAAAAGATTCCAAACCTCCAAAAGACTTTTTTGAAAAAGCAAAATTGCATGCAATTTTGCGGGGATTTTTGTATAAGACTTTTTCTTGCCCGGCAAGTATTTGCCGGGCTTGATAGAAGTTTTTGAGGATGCTCGAAGGAACTTTTTGAAAAAAGTTCCTTCGAATACATTTATTTCAATCTCTCCAATACCATTCCTGCTACTTTATAGACGTCGCCGGCACCCATGGTGAGGATCAGGTCACCCTCGGTTGCGGTCTCGGCCAGATAGTCGGCGATGGCCTCGAAGGAGGGGAGATAGAGTCCGCCGGTATCCTTGGCCAGCAGTGCCGAGGAGACGCCCTTGGTATCGGTCTCCCGAGCGGCGTAGATGTCGGCGAAGATCACCTGATCTGCTGCTCCGAAGGCAGATTCGAACTGAGGAAGCAGATCGTGCGTGCGGGAATATGTATGGGGTTGGAAGACGCAGAAGATGCGCTTGTAGCCAAGACGGGTAGCCGCCTCCAGCGTTGCCTTGATTTCGTCGGGATGGTGAGCGTAGTCGTCGTAAACGGCGATGCTGTTGGCGATTCCCTTTCGCTCGAAGCGACGGGCAGCACCGGAGAAGGAGGAGAACGCGGCGGCAACTTCTTTGGGCTCAATACCGCAGGTGATAGCAATTGCGGCGGCGCAGAGGGAGTTGTAGACGTTGAACTCGCCGATCACGGGCAGGCGGATCTCACAGAGGGGGATGCCCTTTTTGCAGAGGGTGTAAACGCCCATACCGTGCTCGTAATGCAGATTGCGGGGGGAGAAATCGGCGGCCTCGTCGGTGAGAGAAATGCCGATGACCCAACCCTCGTAGCCGATCAGTGCCTTTTTCACGTTTTCGCTGTCCAGATTGGCAACGACGGCGTGGGAGGGCTCGATGGCTTTTCGGAAGGAAGCGATGATCGCCTCCAGGGATTCGAAATAGTCGGTGTGATCCAGCTCCAGATTGGTGATGACCGCAACAGACGGCTCGAAGGAGAGGAAGGAATCCTTGTATTCGCAGGCCTCGTAAACGAAATAATCGTTGCCGCCGGGACGGTAGGCGCTGCCGATCTTGGGCAGGATCGCGCCGTTTGCCACGGTGGGATCGTAGCCCGCGCATTCGAAGAGGTGGGCGATCATGCTGGTGGTGGTGGTTTTGCCGTGAGTGCCGGACACGCCGATGCGGGTCTCGTAATCGCACATCAGATAGCCCAGAAATTCGCCGCGGGAGATCAGGGGGATGCCCAGCTCTGCTGCGCGGGACAGCTCGGGATTATCCATTCCCAGGGCGGCGGTGTATACTACGGCGTCCTTCCCTTCCACCGACTCCGGAAGATGGCCGATGGCGACGGGAATGCCGGCATGGATCAGCTTTTTCACTGCGTCACTTTCGCTGCGGTCGCTGCCGGTGACGGTATAGCCCTTCTTCAAAGCCAGCAGAGCGATGGTGGACATGGAGATTCCGCCGATGCCTGCAAAATGCAGGGATTTGGCGTGATCCAGGATTTCTTTGGTTTGTGGTTTCATACGATCAGAACCTTTCCCGTATAAACACGGTATTTACAGAGTTTTGCTGAAATATGTTGAAATGAGAAGATTTATTTCGAAAAATCAATCTTCATTCACAGAAGTTTCACAGTTCGGTCTCGTTTTTTTCGAAAAACGAGGACAGAAATTTATTTAGAGTTAATAAAACGGGGATATAATAGCAATACGATGAATCGGTACGATATTGAAAAGAGGTTGAGTATAATGCAAATTACCGATATTAAAGTCAGAAAGCTGTTTGACGACGATTCTACCATGAAGGCAGTGGTTTCGGTGACCTTCGACGGTCAGCTGGCGCTGCACGATATTAAAGTGATCTACGCGAAGGAGCGTTACTTTATCGTTATGCCCAGTAAGAAGAATGCGGACGGCACCTTCCGTGATGTGGTGCATCCCATTAACGCCCAGTTCCGCGGTATGCTGGAGGCTGCGGTGATCGACGCCTATGACAAGGCGGTAGAGGAAGCGGCGCAAACGGAAGAAGCGGTTTTGACCTATTGATCACAAATCTTTGATATGCAGGGGATCCCGGATCCCCTGCATATTTTTTATTTTGCGATCATTTCATAAGTCTCGTAGCCGATTCCCTCGCAGTAGGTGACTATAAGACCGGAGGATACGTCCTCGATGGAAGTATAGACGAAGGGCAGGACGATATTTCCCGTGGTATCGATCATGCCTACAGTGCCGTCCTTGGAGCCTACGACGGCAAGTCCCTGCACGAAGGGGCGGGCGTAGGAATAGATAGGCTGTGCGATCCACTTGCCCTCGATGCTGTAATAGCCGTACAGACCGTCCTTGGAGAGAAGTAGGACGCCGTCAGAATAGCCCTCCAGCGTGTAGCCTTCGGGAATGCTGAATTTTTTACCGGATTTGTTGACCAGATAGTATTCGTCCTTGACTACGGCGTTCAGCGCATCGGACATTTTGCTGAGGGTCTTGATGCGGATCCGCAGATAGCCGTTGTCAAAGCCTGCACAGCCGATGGATTCCAGTCCGAAGGTGTCGGGCAGATAGAAATAGTCGCGGACGTACTGCTTTTTGCCGGTGTTGGGATCGCGGTAGAAGACGTAATTGGAGCCGGCGTTGAACATTACGCGCTTTTGTCGGTTGATGACCTTTAGCACGTTATTGTATTCGGAGCCGATGACCGCGTAGCCCTCGGTACCGAAGTTGAATGCAAAGAGGTACTGATCGTTAATGACCTTTTTGCCGTTTTTGTAGTTGATAAACTCGTAATACCCGGTTTCTGGATTATAATGCGCCTCGTAAACGCTCTTGTACTCGCCCAGAGGATAGGCGGGATAGTCGTAGAACAGCTCGGAGCGCAGATTTCCCTTGTCGGTTGCAAGAAAATTCTTGCCGTCAAAGGCGAACAGGTTGCCGTCGGCATCCTTGAATACGGGACGGTTGGAGTAATCTCTTGCGTAATAGGGCTCCTTGGTGCCGATGTCGTCCACCAGCAGCTTGCCGTTGCGGTCGTAAATAGACAGAACGGTAACCTCAACCGTTTCGTAAACGATCTCGTCTTCCGCATCATCGGTTTGCGAAAGAGCGGCGGAGGGAGTGGAGGCAGTGCTCTGCTCCTCTTCGATGGCGGGTGCGGTCTGCGGCAGAGTCTCGGAGGTAAGAGGGATCGTAGTGGTCGGCTCGGTAGAGATTGGCTTGTCGGTTACAGCCGGAGCGGTGGAGGGCTCGTTAGTAGCGGGGCCTGTGATCACCGGTTCTGATGTAGCCGGAAGGACTTCGGTGATCGGTTCGTCGGTAGTGACAGGCGGTAGAGTAGAAGGCTCGTCGGTGGTGGCCGGGGGAAGAATCACTTCGACCTGTCGCAGTTCCACTCGGGAGATGATCAGATAGCCCATATAGGACTGTACCGTTTTTCGCCCGATCAGATAAGGGGTAGCAACGGTCAGATAGGAGGCATCTTTGTTGTTATACTGCTTGGAATACCGAATGATCGTCTCTGTACCGGAAACGTAATCATAATCCAGCTGCAGACGCTTGACCAGCTTGTGGCTGTCGGCGGAGTAGCTCTTATACAGGATGGGGGTCAGATCTCCGTCGGTGGTTTCGATCGCAGCGGTCAGAAGCTGATGAAGCTGCACTCGGTCGCTGAGCGAAACGGTGGCGCGATTCTCGGTATAGCCCCGAATCAGTCCGGTGTGGAAGGCGTCCCGCAGATTTTGCACGTAGCCTGCGATCACACCTGGATTGTCGGGATCGTCCGGCTGATCGGTGGATTCGGGCGTTGGTGGGAGATCGTTGCTGCCGTTTGTGGTTTCGGTGCCGATCTGATCGATCCAAGGGGAATCGACGCCTCCTTCGGCGGAATGGGTAGAGGCAAACAGTCCCGCTGCGGTTGCGGTGACGCCAAATGCCAGCGCAAAGAACAGCAACAGCGCAATTGACTGCTTAACGGTAGCTTTTCGTTTGATTTTGTTCATGCAAACAGCTCCTTGAAGGGGAAATGCGAATTATTTATGGTAGTGTCCCCCTGCGGCAATATTGAAGCCCCGATAGATCTGCTCCATCAGGATCACCCGCATCAGCTGATGGGGGAAGGTGAGTCGGGAGAAGGAAAGCCGCAGGTCGCAGGCCTTTTTGATCTCCTCGGGCAGGCCGTCGAAGGCACCGATGATAAAGCAGACCTCGCTGTACCCTCGCACGGGAACGTCCGAGAGGATATCCGAGAGCTGCTCTGAGGAGATCTCCTTCCCTTCTACGCAAAGGGCGATCTTGTACGCCTTTTTGGGCAGATGAGGAGCGTAGGGGGTGCCGTCCTTCAACTCGATCACTCGAGGGATACAGTAGGCGGACAGCCGTTTTTGATATTCTGCGCAGGCCTCCCGAAGATAGGATTCCTTCAGCGTGCCTGAGCAGAGGATGGTCACAGTCAACATAGTGTCAGATCAGTCGAGTAGGGGTGTAACGGTCTGCTACCGCTACGTCCAGCTCGATGCGGTGCTCCGCCAGATAGTCGGAGACGGTCTCCAGAGCCTTGGCGGGGGTGTTGTTCTCGTTGGATAGGTGAGCCAGCAGTACGCGGCGTGTGCCGCGAAGAGCCAGATAGGCTGCCATCTTTGCGCTATCCCGATTATCCAGGTGACCCGTGCGGGCGAAGATCCGATCCTTCAGGTAGTAAGGATAGGGACCGGTGCGCAGCATATCCGAGTCGTAATTGGCTTCCAGAATCACGCCTTCACAACCGGAAAGGGCATCTGCAACGCTTTGGGCGCACATACCCATATCGGTGGCAACGGCGAATTTCCGCTGCCCGGCGGTGATTACATAGCCCACGCTTGCCATGCTGTCGTGAGGGGTAACGAAGGATTCTACCTTCACCTCTCGGGATAACTCTACCGAAAACAGCGGCGTGTGGGGGACGATGCAGGCGGGATCAACGCCGCTCAGCTGATCGGCAGTTTCGGCGACGGCGTGTACAGGAATGTGCTCGTGTTTGGCGAGCATGGGAAGCCCTTTCACGTGATCGGAGTGCTCGTGGGTAACGAACACCGCCGAAAGATTGGACAGATCGCTGCCAAGCGACCGCAGAGCGGTAGAGATCGCTCTGCGGCTGATGCCTGCGTCAATTAAGAACTCGCATTTCCCGTGTCTGATCCAGCAAGCGTTACCGGAGGAGCCGGAGGAAAGAGTCCAGATTTCGGTCAGATCTTGCATTACAGGGTACAAATAGCTCCCTGCTGACGGATCATCAGAATGTGGGTTGCACCCTCGCCGAAAATGGGATCCAGCAGTGCTACCAGACCGTCTGCTGCCTCGGTGGGAACGAACGCCTGGATGGTGCCGGCAAAGCCGCCACCGTGCACGCGGCAAGCGGAGGGCTTATCGCTGTCGCAGTCGGCAAGATATGCCTCGGTCAAAGCAAGTGCCAGAGAAAGACCCTGTTCGGAGACGTTCTTGGTGGTGTAAACGTTCTGCAGATACTTGAAGGAGGAATTGCCGGAAGCGCGTACGCCTGCCATGAATGCGGCCACGTCGCCTGCCTGCAGAGCGGCGGTCTGTGCCTCAACTCTGCGGTTTTCTGCGAAGAAGTGGAGGGCGCGGAGGATCGCACGGTCGCCTACCGTCTCGCGGAGGGTGGGCAGGATCTCCATAAACTTTTTCTCGTCGGCGTCGCGGAGGACTGCGGTGCCCAGAGCGGCTGCAACTGCCTTCATCTCGGCAGGAACGGATGCGTAGTCGTCGTTGAGGTCGGCGTGGTTGCCGTGGGTGTCCACGATGCAGAGAGAGTAGCCCATACCGGACAGGTCGAAGGAGGGCTTCTCTACGATGGGATTCTTGGGATCGGCAAAGTCGATGGCGATGAAGCCGCCCACCGCACAAGCCATCTGGTCCATCAGACCGCAGGGCTTGCCGAAGAAGACGTTTTCGCTGTACTGAGCGATCTTAGCGATCTCGATATCGCTGATCTCGTTGTTGTACAGGGTGCGGATGATATTGCCTACCATTACTTCAAATGCTGCGGAGGAAGAAAGTCCGGAGCCCTTGAAGACGTTAGAGGTGGTGTAGGCGCGGAAGCCGCCGATGGTGCAGCCGGCCTTTGCCATGCCGTCGCACATACCCTCGATCACGGCGTAGGAGGTGAAGAACTTATCGGGATCTACCTTGATGTCGGCGATCTTGACACGGTCCTCGGGAAAGCCTTCGGACTTGATACAGATCACGCCGTCGTCGGTTGCCTCTGCAACGGCGATGATGTCCAGATCAATGGAAGCTGCCAGCACCTTGCCGTGGTTGTGGTCGGTGTGGTTGCCGGAGATCTCGCTTCTGCCGGGAACCGAGAAGAGACGCAGATCCTTGCCCTCGCCGTACAGCTCTTCGTAGCCCTCGATGGCGGAGATGTAGCGTGCTCTCTGTACTTCGACGTTTTTTGCACCGTACAGAGCGGTGAGGACCTCGTCCAGCTTGCCTTCGAAAACGTGTGCTTTCAGTGCGTATGTATTCATGATATAAACTCCTTTTGGATAGACATTTAATGTCCGAGTACATAGTTTTTAGTGTTTACAGTTACATCTATTATAGCAGAAAATTTATGAATAAACAATAGCCTGTATCTAAAAAAAGTGAAAATTTACGGAATTAGCGAGGATTATTAAGGCTCGTTGCTAAATGTTAAAGAAATGTTTACAATATAGCAATATTTAGATAGCAATGGCGAGCGGAAAAGATGGTATACTTTATTGATAAATAAGTTTAAGACTTTTTAGAACAGTATCAATGAAGGGGGGCGACGGTATGCCCTTAAAACAGAAAAGAGGGTTGTTGATTGCAAATGCACGCGCGGGAAAGCAGGGTGCGAAAAATCAACTGTATTCCATCATTAACGGGCTTGCTCCCGAGTACACGTTAACCGTGCATCTGACCGAGGCTCCCGGAGATGCTTTCGTCACAGCCAAGCAAGCCGAAGGCTACGACGCCGTATTTGTCAGCGGCGGAGACGGCACGGTGAACGGCGTTGCATCCGGCTTGGTGGAGGCGGGGTTGTCCATCCCCATGGGCTATTTCCCCAGCGGAACGGCAAACGATCTGGCGACTACGCTGGGTCTGTCCCGCAAGGTGGAGGAGACTCTGAAGATCATCGAAAACGGTAAACCCACCCCCCACGATATGGGACGGTTGGGTGACAACTATCGCTTTATTTATACGGCTTCCTTCGGTGCTTTTACCGAGGTTTCGTATAAAACGCCCCAATCCTTAAAAAACTCTCTGGGGCATCTGGCGTACGTGATCCACGGTGCAGGAGAGCTGTTCCGTCTGAAGGCGGAGCGATTATCTCTGAAATGGGACGGCGGCGAGCTGTCCGATACTGAAGTGCTCTTTTTTGCGGTGATGAATACCCATTCCATGGCGGGTATGGTGAAGATCCCTGCCGAGCGGACCGATCTTTCCGACGGACTGCTGGAAATGCTGATCGTCAAGAAGCCCGAAACAAAAAAGGAGATTCGCGCGCTGCTGCGGGATCTGCTGAAGAACGATATTTACGACAGCCGGAACGAGAACGTTATTTTCACCCACGTATCGGAGGTGCAGGTGCACACCGAAGCGCCGGTTGCCTGGACAGTGGACGGCGAAGGCACCGATGAAATGACCGACGTGACCATCAGTGTCATCCCCGAAGGTGCAAAATTTATACGGTAAATGAAAACACAGACTCTGCAGAGTCTGTGTTTTTTGGTTGTATAAAGAAATGTTGCTTGGAGATCTGTGTTTATTCATCAAGTAGCTTGGAATATGGTATGTCAAAAATTTGCGAAAAAGCTTTGAGCTCAATGTCGGTAACAAATCGTTTTCCACACTCGATTCGTTGAATTGCATTTTTATCAAGATCAATGCCTTTTAATTGGAGCTTTTCGGCAAGAATTCTTTGTGACATTTTCGGAACGTGGTTTTTACGAAGATTCTTTATTGTTTGTCCGCAAATATTGTTTTGCCCCTTCGCTGATTTGTTTTTGAACACCTTTTCGCCCCTCCTGCATTTGACATTTAGTGATTGACAAAATGATTATAGTATGCTACAATACTAATATTGACATTTACGAGATGTCAAAAAGAATTTTGTTATCTGTGGAGGGATGAAAATGAATGAACGTGATGAGATTGATGCGTTTTGCAAAAATATAAAGTATCTTCGTATCAAGAACGGCGTTTCGAAAAACGAGATGGCAAACATTATGCATATATCAATGTATTGTTTAACGAAAATCGAAAAAGGTATATTACCTCCATCGTTAGATGTTGCGGTGTTATTTCGCATTCACGCCTATTTTGGAGTTCCGCCGGCAAGGTTGTTTTCAAAGATAGAAGAAAACACAGACTCTTGATGAGTCTGTGTTTGGGGGATGAAGGGTTTACTTCAGCGTTCTCATGGCGTTCAGGATGGCGATCACCGATACGCCGACATCGGCAAAGACCGACATCCACATATTGGTGAGGCCGAAGGCCGACAGGAGCAGGAACAATCCCTTTACGCCCAGCGCAAAAAGGATGTTCTGGCGTGCGATCCGCATGGCTTTGCGGGAGGTCTGCACTGCTTCGGCGACCTTTTGAGGATTGTCGCCGGGCAGAACCACGTCTGCTGCCTCGATTGCTGCATCCGATCCGATGCCGCCCATGGCAATGCCCACGTCTGCCGTTACAAGAGAGGGCGCGTCGTTGATGCCGTCGCCTACGAAGATCAGCTTGCCGTTAGGTGTTTCCCGGGACAGGTCGTGCAGTGCTGCAACCTTATCCTCCGGCAGCAGTCCCCAGCGGTAGCGGGTGATGCCCAGCAAGGAGGCTACCTGCTCTGCACCGTTCCGGTTGTCGCCCGACAGCATGACGGTGGAAACGTCGGCTTTGCGCAGCGCGGCGATGGCACTCTCGGACTCGGGCTTGATCTGATCCGCAAAGGTAAGTCTTCCTTTATATTGTCCGTCTACGGTGACGTAAACCACGGTGGAGGACTCTTCTGCGTCCGGAATGTAAATGCCCAGCTGATCAAACAGTCTGCGGCAGCCAGCGGCGATCTCCATCCCCTGAAGCGTGCAGGTGCGTCCTTTGCCCCGCAGCTCGGTGGAGTGGCTGATCTCCTCGGTGGGAATCGAAGCTTTTTCCAAAATCGCCGTGGCGATGGGATGGGTGGAGCCGTATTCGGCGGCGGCAGCGTAGGAGAGCAGCTCTTGCTCTGAACAACCTACGAGCACGATCTCGGTCAGCGAGAGGCGGCCTTGGGTGAGAGTGCCTGTTTTGTCAAATGCAGCAACCGATGCTGCGGAGAGATTTTCGATGGCGGAGGCGTCCTTGAACAGGATGCCCCGAAGAGCAGAGCCGCCGATGGTACCGAAAAAGGTCAGCGGAACCGAGATCACCAGCGCACAGGGGCAGGAGATGACCAAAAAGTTCAGCGCGCGGTAGATCCAATCGGTGTAATTGCCGAAAATGAGAGAGGGGACGACGGCAAGCAGCAGTGCGGCACCCACCACGATAGGGGTGTAATAACGGGCGAATTTGGTGATAAACGCTTCGGATTTCGCCTTTTTGGCGGAAGCGTCCTCGACCATTGCCAAAATGCGGGCTGCGGAGGATTCTTTGGCAGGGCGCATGGCGCGGATTTTCAGCAGACCGTTCAGGTTGATGGCACCTGCGGCAACCTCAGTGTTCGGGGCAACCTCGACAGGGAGCGATTCGCCGGTGAGAGCGGCACAGTCCAGGGCTGCCTCGCCCTCTAAAATAATGCCGTCCAGGGGAATGCGCTCGCCTGCGGAGACTAAGAATACCGAGCCTGCCGTTGCTTTTTCGGCGGCAACGTCCAGGGTGGTGCCGTCGCTTTGCAGCAGATGCACCGTGTCGGGGCAAAGCTTTGCCAGCGATTGAACCGAGCGTCTGGCAGAGCCGATGGCGTAGGACTCGAACAGCTCGCCCAGCGCACCGAACAGCAGAACGCCTACCGCTTCTGCGTGCTCGCCCAGCACCATGGCGCAGATCGAGGCGATGGACATGAGAAAATTCTCGTCAAACACCTGTCCGTGCAGGATGTTTTTGCCGGCAGACAGGAGCGTTTCGTGTCCTGCCAGCAGGAAGGCGGGCAAATAAAGCAGGAGGGCGATCCACCACACGGGGTTCAGTACGGCGCAGAGGATGAGCGCTGTGATCAGCAGTGCGGCGGCCAGCAGGATGTGCGTCAGCTTGCGCTTTTGGGCGCGGGAAAGCTTCATTTGATTTCCACCAGCTCGCAATCGGGCTCGATCTTTTTTACGGCGGCAACTGCCTCGGGGTAAATTGCGTCAAAATCGGCCTCGTCGGCGGTGATGCTCACCTTCTGTGCGAAAAACGCGATAGATGCCGCCTGCACGCCGCGGATCTTCTGGATCTTCGCCTCCGCTTTGGCGGCGCAGTTGGGGCAGTCAATATCGGTGAAACGGTAGGTTTTGGTAATGATCATAATAATCTCTCTTTCTCCGGTTATTCCGGTGTTACGATGATAGGATTACCGCTCGGCAAGGTGCTCGATGGCGGTGTCCAGCAGATGGTGGACGTGATCGTCGGCAAGGCTATAAAAGACCTGCTTTCCTTCTCTTCGGGCGGTGATGAGGCGGGCTTGCTTTAAGATGCGCAGCTGATGGGAGATGGCGGATTGGTTCATAGATAGAATGGTAGCAAGGTCGCAGACACACATCTCGTGACGGCAAAGCACAGTGAGGATGCGGATGCGGGTGGAATCTCCGAAGACCTTGTAAAATTCAGCCAGCTCAAACAGGGTGTCCTCGTCGGGCATATGCGCTCTGACCTCGGCGACCACCGATTCGTGTGCGCACAGAAACTCGCAGACCTCTACGCCGTTCTGTTCGGGCATTATTTCTCCTCCTTCATATGAATGATTGTTCATATGTTTATATTATCACGGCTTGGAAGAAAAGTCAATAGGAAAAGCGCGAAAAAAGATAAAAATATTTTTGATTTAGGTATTGCTTTTTTGATTTTGATGTGCTATAATAGGAAAGTCCTGAATACAGGGGTGTAGTTCAGTTGGTAGAACGGCAGTCTCCAAAACTGCATGTCCAGGGTTCGAGCC
>JAFTKV010000307.1 GCA_017453085.1 Clostridia bacterium | reverse complement strand
ATGGTGATCTTTTCTCAGGGAACCTTTTTGCAAAAAGGTTCCCTGAGAAAAGATCACCATGCTATATCCTATGGAACAAAAACTGATGTCCCTGATTTGGACAAATTCCCCCATTACGGCGGCGCACCTGGCCCGCATTGCCGCCGAGGAGATCGGTTGGAAGCGGACGACCACTTATACTGTGGTGGCACGTCTGTGCGAGCGCGGGATTTTGGAGCGCCAAGGGAAGCTGGTGCGCCCGCTTCTTACCCGCAGTCAGGCAGAGGATCTCGCTCTGCGCGGCCTGCTGGAGTCGGTGTTCGAGGCTGACCGCGATCGTCTGCGCGCGGCGGTGGAGCGTGTTCTGCCGGAAGAGGAAAAGTCCCTTGACAAGCATTCTCAAGTATGATACAATATAAAAAAACGATTAGTCAGGAGAAAATCACATGACCCCACATTTTGATCACAACAAATTTCTTCGCGTAAAATACACGAAAAACTGCGCCGTTGCCAGAAATATGTTTTTGTTTGCCTGCATTATTACGGCCGTATCGTTGGTGCTGATGGCGTTATTTGGAGTCACCTTCACCTTTTCCGCATATTTGCCCGTAGCCTTTATGGAGCAGGGCAAGTTCGATTTTGACGTAGACAGCGGTGCCTATACCGCAGAGGAGCTGGGAATTTCCGAGCAGGCTCTGCTGGAGTATCAGGAATCGATCGACGGTACGTTGTCGCTGGTCAGCAGTGCCATTCCTGCGGTGATCATCGTAGGCTGCTTCTTCATTTGCTGGGCACTGGCTAAAAAGTACCCCGTGTTTACCATCATTGCCGCTGTGCTGTACGGTCTGGATACGCTGCTTCTGATCCCCGATCTGATCAGCTATTATCTGCCGTACGACATTCGTTCCGGTGCGTTCTTCTTGATCTATCACGGATGGGTTCTGTTCTATCTGATCAACGGCAGCATTTCCGCAGCTAAGCTGAGAAAGCTGCCCGAGCCCATCGAGAGCGTGGCTGTGGAGCTGCCCGTTGCAGAGGCTGTACCGTCCGAAGCAGCTGTCGAGACCGGTGATACTACCTCCGAGGTTTGATATGGAACGCACTAAAGTAATCGGGCAGAACTTCGACGAGGAGCGTGCCCTGTACAATCTCACCCACGGCGACGTGGAGGACTGCACTTTCGCAGGTCCTGCCGACGGCGAGTCATCCTTGAAGGAGGCTCGTGACGTGACCGTGAAGAATTGCAGCTTTTCTCTTCGTTATCCCCTCTGGCACGCCAAGGGCTTTACTATGGAGCACTGCACCATGGATGATCTCACCCGCGCGCCCATTTGGTACGCCGAGGACGGCACCATCGCCGATTCCACCATCATGGGCGTGAAGTGCCTCAGAGAGTGCGATCGGATGCGGGTGGTTCGCTCTACCGTAAGCTCCCCCGAGTTCGGCTGGCGTTGCCGCGGCCTCTCTCTCCAGGACTCCACCGTGGACGCAGTCTACTGCCTCTTCGAGAGCCGTGACGTGGAGATCAAAAATCTGAAAATGACCGGCAAATACTCCTTCCAGTACATCGAGAATCTGCACATCGTGGATTCTTACCTCGACACCAAGGATGCTTTCTGGCACACCAAGAACGCCTTCATCGAGAACACCACCCTGAAGGGCGAGTATCTGGGCTGGTACTCCGAGGACTTGACTTTGGTCAACTGCACCATCATCGGCACCCAGCCGCTGTGTTATTGCAAGAACCTGAAGCTGATCGGATGCAAGATGATCGACTGCGATCTGTCCTTCGAAAACTCCCACGTGATGGCGGACGTCATCGGCGAGATCACCTCGGTGAAGAATCCCCTGAGCGGCAAAATCGTTGCCGACGGCTACGGGGAGATCATCCTGGAGGGCAACGTCGCCGAGGACGGCTACGAGAGCAGATGCACGATCGAAGTGCGTGGATAAACCAAACATAAAAGTCAAACCGACCCGAAATGGGTCGGTTTTTCGTTGTGGAGAATGGGAAAACCAAAGAAGCCGACGAGTATTCGTCGGCTTTTATAAAAGTTTTGGGGAGGTTTGGAACCCTTTTTTCAAAAAGGGTTCCAAAATAAATTACTTGCTGTACAGCGGATACTTTGCGCAGATCTTGGCAACCTCGGCGCGGACGTAGTCGATCTTGCTCTCGTAGTCGTCGTCCACGATGAGGCGAAGCAGGTGAGCGAGGACGGCGAAATCCTCCTCTACCAGACCGCGGGTGGTAGCGGCGGGAGTACCCAGACGGATGCCGCTGGTGACAAAGGGCTTCTGAGGGTCGTTGGGGATGCCGTTTTTGTTGGCGGTGATGTGGCAGAGATCCATGCGGCGCTCCATCTCCTTGCCGGTGATGTTGAAGTTCCGCAGATCCAGCAGGATCAGATGGTTGTCGGTGCCGCCCGAAACCATGTTGAAGCCTTCCTTGCCCAGCGCGTCGGCAAAAGCGGCGGCGTTCTTCACTACCTGTGCGGCGTAATCCTTGAAGGAGGGCTGGAGTGCCTCGCCGAAGCAGACTGCCTTGGCGGCGATGGTGTGCATCAGAGGGCCGCCCTGAGTGCCGGGGAAGATCGCCTTGTCAATGGCCTTGGCGTACTCCTCTTTGTTGGTGAGGATCAGACCGCCGCGAGGGCCGCGGAGGGTCTTGTGGGTGGTGGTGGTGGTGATGTCGGCATAGGGAACAGGGGAGGGATGCTGTCCGCCGGCTACCAGACCTGCGATGTGGGCCATATCTACCATCAGCAGTGCGCCAACCTTGTGAGCGATCTCAGCGAAGCGCTCAAAGTCGATGACACGGGGATAAGCGGATGCGCCTGCTACGATCAGCTTGGGTCTACACTCCATAGCGATGGCCTCCACCTTGTCGTAGTCGATCACGCCGGTGTCTTCCTCCACGCCATAGGGAACGAAGTTGTACAGCAGACCGGATACGTTGACGGGAGAGCCGTGGGTGAGGTGACCGCCGTGAGCCAGATTCATACCCATCACGGTGTCGCCGGGCTTCAGAAATGCCACGTAAACGGCGGTGTTTGCCTGCGCGCCCGAGTGGGGCTGTACGTTGGCGTAAGCCGCACCGAAGAGCTCCTTGGCACGGTCACGGGCGATGTTTTCTACTACGTCCACAGCAGCGCAGCCGCCGTAGTAACGCTTGCCGGGGTAGCCCTCGGCGTATTTATTGGTGAGGACGCTGGCATTGGCTGCCATAACCGCCTCGGAAACGCAGTTTTCGGAGGCGATCAGCTCGATGCCGTCCTGTTGGCGGGAAAGCTCCTGCGCGATGGCCTCAGCTACCGCAGGATCGTATTTCGTCAGAAAATTCATATTTTCGTATACCATGTGTAATCTCCTTAAAACAATCAATGCCCTATTATACAAGAAAAAAATCGATTTGTAAAGAGGTTTTGGAAAAATATTTTTTGGAAAATGAGATTTTTGCTATTTTTGTCGAAAAAATTTATTCCTGCAGTGCGAAGCGAGTGTCACTGTCCGGCGCGGCTTGACTTTTTGTGCAAAATCGGGAAAGCAGTTGACAAACGGCGGTCTGCGGTGTATAATAGAAGGTAATCCATTGTGAATTATCCACTGACGTGAGGATTTCATGAAAACAATTACCGATAAGCTACGCACCTGGGCACAGATCGACCTGGATGCTTTGGAACATAATTTTGAAGCGGTGCGCCGCCATATACCCGCGGCGATGAAGCTGCTCTGCGTGCTGAAGGCCAACTCCTATGGACACGGCGCAGTGAGGATCGGACGGCTCCTGGAGGGACGTGCCGATTATTTTGCCGTTGCCTTCACCGACGAGGCGCTGGAGCTTCGCCATGCGGGACTGGAAACGCCCATCCTGCTGCTGGGACACGTACCGCTGTCCGACTTCCCCAAGATGGTGCGCTACGGCATCACCGCCACGATGGACGACGTGAGCGAGGCAAAATTGCTCTCCGCTGCTGCGGTGGAGTCGGGGAAGACTGCAAAGGTTCATATCGCACTGGATACCGGCATGACCCGCATCGGCTTCGATTGCAGCGATGCCTCTGTGGAGGCGGTGGCGGCCATCTGTGCGCTCCCCGGCATTGAGGTGGAGGGCATTTACAGCCATTTTGCCGCCGCCGACTCTGCCGATCAGAGCTACAGCCTGCTGCAGCTTTCCCGATTCAACGATTTTTGCGCGCGGCTGGAGGCGCGGGGCATCCGCATCCCCATCCGTCATATCCAGAACAGCGCAGGGCTGATCGAGCTGTCTCCCGATCTGGAAATGGGGCGGGAGGGCATTATCCTGTACGGAATGCATCCCTCCGGCGAGGTGGATCCCGACCGCATCGGCGGCATCCGTCCCGTGATGAGCTTCAAGACACACGTGGTCTTCGTCAAGACCGTTCCTGCCGGGACACCGGTCAGCTACGGCTGTACCTACGTCACCTCCCGCGAGACCCGCATCGCCACGCTGGCAGTGGGCTATGCCGACGGTCTGCCCCGTCTGTGGTCGGGGAAGGGCAAGGTGCTGATCGGCGGCAGAGAGGCCCCCATCATCGGGCGCATCTGTATGGATCAGTGCATGGTAGACGTGACCGATCTTTCGGGCGTTGCGGTAGGGGACACGGCGACTCTGTTCGGCGTGGACGGCGACGCAGTGCTGTCCGCTGACAGTCTGGCGGAATCCATCGGCACCATCGGCTACGAGCTGATCTGCAATATCAACCCCCGCGTACCGAGAGTATACGTGAAGGACGGACGCTTCGACTCCATCGACCGGGAACTTCCGGAGGAATGAATAACGAGAATAAACTGCCGCAAAGAAAGCGGTTAAGATTACAAAATTAGATTATAGCAGTGTCGGTGCATATTTTATAACAATTTGTACGAAAGATCGGAAATTATTATTTTCACCTGTAGGGGCGGATTCTGAGATTGTTCAATCGTTCAAGAGATATTCGACCATAGAATATATCAAGATGGTGAAGGACGGAATTTTGCCACCGTTTGATAATCAAATATGGCAACGATCCTTCCACGATCATATCATCCGAAATCGTAAAATACATTCACGAAAATCCCATGCGTTGGAAATTTGACCAATTATACGCAGAAGAATAAATTTTAGGAGGTGTGTCCCGATGAGCGAGAGGGAAAAGATGGATGTAGATGAGCTTTTGGACGAAATGGAAGACCGTCTTCGGGAGATGATTGAGGATGCTGTTTCGGAAGCCTTGGATGACCAACTCGAGAGCGTTGTTACCTGTGCTGTGCAAGATGCTATTGAAGATGCACTTGGTCACTTTGAGTACGTCTTGCCCGATGGAACACAGGTGAAACGCGGACAACTGACCTACGTGCTGAGTCCCGATAAATCCAAGATGCTGTGTTGCCGCGGTGGTCTTCGTGTGGACGGAACCTGTCTGATGGTTCAAGCGGGTACGACTTGTTGGCGTGATATTGCTGTGTACTCTAGCCGAGAAGAAGCGGTTCAAGCTTTGGATAAGGTCAAAAACGCAATGCTTGCGCACATGGAAATCATTGAACTGTAAATTATACAGGCGAGTTGATTCACCGTAGGGGCGGGGTCTCCCCTCCCGCAATGATCGGTTTATCTCTGACAAACGGGAGGCGAAACGCCTCCCCTACCAATCAAAATCGGCAGAGGTGTTGTTCCTCTGCCGATTTTTGATTATAATAGGATTACCAAACGCCTTTTCCGTATGGTAAGCGTGCTACGTTATTGCTACGTGTTTTGCAATCGATACAGATTTCGGATACGATGAAGAAGAGGTGTGTGCATCCCCAGTGTCCCTGCCGATGCCAGCAGCGATTCGCAGAAGGAGAGGAAGAGATAATGGTTTCTCGAAATCTCACGAATAATGTCGCCTTTATTGGCAACGTAGTAGACGCCGTCGATTTGTTCGGGACCGCCTTTGTTGAGAAGCAGCATACCGAAACAGAAAGCGGCAAGTAGCAATGAAACTGCCATCACCGTGTTCAAACACACATCGATCCGGTCACGGGGCGGAATCGGCTCGGTTTCCGGCAGATCTCTACGCAGTGCGCCGGAAAGAATTGCTTCCGAAAGTATAATGATAAAAAACACAAGGAAGGGCAGAACAATAGCTCGATTCCAAACAAAAATCGAAAGAATTACCCATCCAAGGTGGGCAAACCAAGCGATCCACGCAAAGCGAAGGGTTCGATTGCTGATACGGGGCGGACGGTAGGTTGCAGATGCGGGAAGTTTCATTCAAACACCTCTTCCTATCAATAGTGTATTATCATTGTAACACAAAGAACGCAAAGCGTCAATAACTTTGCGTTCTTTTGATCACTTATTTCAAATACCCATCATACCGTTCGGTATGGAGCAGCT
>JAFTKV010000306.1 GCA_017453085.1 Clostridia bacterium | reverse complement strand
TTTTTTCTTTACCCCAACTATTGACAAAGAGCCCATATTTTTCCACTCCGAAAGAGGATAGCCACTCTACGGAAGGACGCTCGGTAAGACGGGTAAGAAAAATATGACAGTTTAGCCCATTATCCTGAACGAAAATATGCATATTCTGTGGAATGGTATCGGATTCTTTCAGCAAAATCGAATTGTTGGATTGAATACAGTATGTTTCTGTAACAATTATATCTTTTCCGTTATTCGAAATAGTATAGACAAAACGACGGAAGGTTCCCGTACTGGTAGTGTGCAAGGTAACGGTAGCGTTTCGTTCTTCGTCCTGCCACGATTCCAATAATGCAGATTATTTCATGCCGAATAGAATTGTTTCCTCGTCGGCAGTAACCACATAGGCGCACACGGCTTGATAACTTCTGATCCATTCGCCATAAACCTTTGTTTCATTGGGCGTTGCCATTCGGAGACCCGATTCGCAATAAATCAATTCATCGTTCGAAAGAACAAAATCGCCATTTTGATATTTGCTCATAAATTCATCGTAGTCATCAGTTTCAAATTTGATATACAGTTTACTGCCATTCTCCGTTTCCCACGAATAGAGCAATGGATATCTTGCGCTATATTCGCTGGCGTGCGCATTACCGATCAGATCGACGATAGCACCCAATGTCATTCCTGATTTCAAATCAGCAAAATCTGATTCGATCACAAGCTTCTTTTCGCTTGAACCAAAGTCTATGTCGGGAATGGTGCTTATTAGTGTGGGAGGTGAAGTTGTTTCAGCACCGGCATTGGATATGTCTGCGCAACTTGACAGCAATAATACAAATAAAACTAACGCTACAGTTGACAGTAATTTAGTTCTGCGCATATACAGCTCCTCCCATATTAGCCTTATTGAGGTTATTTTACCGCCTTGGGACAAATCGACGCCGGAAGCATATCAAGCGCAATCGATACCTCGTTGCGATCGAGCATTTTACTGATGAATGTGCTACACTCGCTATCTAAAGGATAATCCTTGAAATTATCTGCATACAAAGTGAGAAGTGAGCTATCGGTACTCCATTCGATAGAAAGCAACTCGCCGTTCAGATATTGAAAATTCACAGCACCGATAGAAACTACTCCTTTTGTTGATTCGGAATATGTCCTCATATCAACGGATGACGTGGTTGATAATTGTTGCAAATCGGACTGTGAATCTTCTATCGGGTCGTAATAAAGCATAAATTCGACTCCGTTCGCATCGGTTAAGAAGTATACACCTTCGCTTTGATCGTAAGGGAACGTAACAAAGCGCTTAAATTCGCCTATACTTTCTATTTGAGAGTAGTGAATGAAGCTTTCGGGAAGCTTAGCAGAAGCAACGTATTTGCAATACTCATCGTAATCGTATATATTGATTGTTCGCATTTCTCCTGACGCTCCGTTACTCGGCAGAGTGTTCTCTTGATTGAGTGTCACAGAATTATCTGAACTAACGAATGTTGAATCGGATGAATCCGGTGTATGCTTACACGAAACAAATATGCAACAAATCAGTGAAAATGTCAATAAAATCGAACAGACTTTCATAGTTATCCTCCGTCATTAGCTGTGTGCAAAACGAGCAAAATTCGCTGCAATTTGCGCTTTGCAACCTTCGCATATAGTCAAATTTTCAATAATATCAGGTTCATCTTTATTCTCACCATAGATACAGTTTTCACTATAACGAGAATCGCCAGAAGAAATTTTTATCTCAGCAGTAGTCTGAGTGCTGCCTCCGTAATGATCCGGGGCAAAATATAGATGACCAAACTCATGGACGATTGTCTTTAGCTCGCTTTCGAGACTAATAAAATTTGTAATAGAAATCAATCCGAGATTATAGTAAGTTAACCCGTAATATGGATGGCTATAATGTGCACCGTCAATAGAGGCACAACACTCGCGTCCAAAGAACACCATTCTTGTCGTTGAAGACATATTCGGAAATGATATTCGGAGTAGATTGTTATAAATGTTATTGTGATGATAGGATTGATAAACAAGCATATTGGAACTATCCCATCCCGAATTTGCACACGAAGAGTTACCAACGTGATTACAAGTAGAAGTGTGTGATGCTGTGCAATTACTGTCGGCATACGACGAAAAGATTGCCGGAGTATCATAGTTCACAAATATGCCAAAATTCTCAATGTACACTTGCTGCAGTGCAACCAATTGATTGATCAGCTGATTATATGCATCCGGATAACGGGACAGATAGGCGTTGTCGTACATAATATCTAAATTCACTTGCTGATTCAAGGAATACACCACCCACTCATCTCGATAGTTGGTATCGTTGACATAGCCCAACTGTACGAGATCGGTTCCATCATCATTAGTTCCGGTAGTAGGGAGAGAAAGTGCCATGTAAGTTGCCGTGCGCGGCGTGAACCGATACGCACCGCTGGAAGTGACCGTGATCGACCACTGCCGTCCCTTTTGATTTGCAACGGAACTGTACTGCTTAATGGCTGCGCTGCCGGACGTAGATGAATCTTCTACACCAATATACTTATTCGTATACGCACATCGGATAGAATAATAATTGTAACTCTCCATCGTAATGATCCATCGGCTTTGAATGCCGCCGTGGAACGTCCACTGTTGGATGGGCGTACCGTCGGCAGAAGCAGCACCTTCCAGATCCATATACTTACCGCTGCCTTTGTTGCCGATAAAGTAGGTTCCTTCCTCCAGTGCGCCCACCTTGATCGTGACGGTCAGATAAGTGCCATCCACGTTAGCGGACAGATAGGTCACTCCTTGGGATATGCCGGTGACCAGTCCCGTGGAGGATACAGTGGCAATATTGGTGTCACGGATCGACCAGGTAACGCTTCCGGTCGCACCGGTACAGGTATATTGCTGCTGCTCGCCGATCTTGACAAAATCATCGGCAGGGGTAATTGCGGGCGTGGATGCGGTAGCAATTTCGGCTTCCGCCAAATCCACGGACGTGTCGGGGATAGCGTCCGGTGCGTCAGCACTGACGGGCAGGACAAAGCAAGCCGTACAGAGCAATAAGCAGACGAATCCCCATAAAAAGATTCTTTTCTTCATTTTTCAATTCTCCTTTACATATCATACCGTGTTCGGGTGGGTTGTCGTTAGAAACTCGCCCATGGGACTCGCCTCCTTTCTGTTTATTTCAAGGGATTTTTATCCAATTTCAGTATAGCAAAAAACCGTCCCTCTGTCAACACACTTGTGCAATTTTCTCCACGTTGCACAATTAGTGCCTTTGCCTTTTGTGCGAAATATCCAAATTAAAAAGATCAGAACAGAGGTGCGAACAACCGCAGAATCGCGTAATACAGCCCGCGGATCATTCTGAAGCCGGGTCGGTAGGCCTTGGCGGGTGTGCATTTTTCCTGCGCTTCCAAAAAGTCTCGCTTGATCTCCCGAATCAGAGCACTTTGATAGAAGTAGACGCCGCATTCGAAGTGCAGATACAGCGAGCGATAGTCCAGATTGATCGTACCCACCGTCGCCACCTCGTCGTCGCAGACGAAGGTTTTCGCGTGGAGAAAACCGGGCGTATATTCGTAGATCTTCACTCCGCCTGCCGTCAACCGTCCGTAATGGGAGCGGGTCAGTGCGTGCACCGACTTTTTGTCGGGGATCCCGGGAGTGATCATCCGCACGTCGACGCCGCGCTTGGCCGCCAGGGTCAGTGCTTCCGCCATGCCGTCGTCAATGACCAGATAGGGCGTGAAGATGTACACGTAGTCCTTGGCGTTGTGAATGATCCCCAGATAAACGTTTTCTCCCAGCGGCTCGCCGTCCAGCGGACTGTCTCCGTAGGGCTGAACGTAGCCGTCGTGTCGGGGATGCGTTTCTCCAGCGAAATCGGGGCGAAAGCGGTCGAAGTCGCTGTCGGTGGGACGCAGACCGTTCCACATAGACAAAAACAGCGTGGTCAGATTCCACACCGCCTCTCCCCGAAGGAGCACGGCGTTGTCCTTCCAATGACCAAAACGGCTTTTTTCATTGATATATTCGTCGGACAGATTGATACCGCCGGTCAGCCCCACCTTGCCGTCCACCACCATAATCTTGCGATGATCCCGATGATTCATGACGATAGACAGCACAGGGACGAAGGGATTGAAGCGGATGCAGCGGATCCCCTTTTTCTCCAGCTGCTTGGCGTAATCGTAGGGAAGCGTAGTCAGCGAGCCCATATCGTCGTAGATCACCCGCACGTCCAGGCCTTCGGCAGCTTTTTGCTCCAGAACTTCTAAAATGGCATTCCACATTCTGCCCTCGGAAATGATAAAATACTCAATGAAGATGAATTGGCGTGCCTTTTTCAGCTCCTCCAGCATCACGGGAAAGGCGTCGTCTCCCGTGGCAAAATAACGGGCCTCGGTGTCCCGATAAACCGGAAATCCGCCCGTATTGGAGAGATAGCGCATCTGACCGCCGATACGGGCGTCAGTCCTTGCCACCTCTTCGACCAGCGCCGCGGAGTCGGGGACAAAAGGGGCAATGGCTGCAGCAGAGGTCTCCATTTTCTTTCGCAAGCGACGGGTGGGCGATTTGGTGCCGAAAAACAGATAGATCAGCCCTCCGAACAGGGGAAACAGCAGGATAGGAACCACCCACGCCAGCTTAAAGGACGCTTTGGTGTCCTTTTGGGCGATGTAAAAGACCATCAGCAGGCTGAAGATCTGCAGGATCAGATTGGCATAGCGAATAAACTCTCCCAGCCGTAGGATCATGACGGTTATCCATGCCGCTTGGATCGCCAGCGCCAGCACAACCAAAACGATCCGGCTGAGGATCGAATTCAAGTATTTCATAAAAACCTCCTTTGTAGGGGATGTAGTAGTAGGATACGCTATTTTTATGAACTTTAGATAAACTTTCCTTTATTTATACAGCAAAAAACACGATGGAAAACCATCGTGTTTTTGGGAATGATTAGCGAATGATCATCAGAGATACGATCTGGAATGTCTTGAAGGTGAGGTTCAAATTGCCGTCAAAGATGGGCAGCTCTTCCTTGATATCCTCAAGGATATTACAGGTGTAAACCTTTTTCACATCCTCGGGGAGGGTGACGGAGCAACGGGTCTTGTTGCGCTCTGCCTCGTAGAGACGAACCACGAAAGCATCGTTACGGTATGCAGCAGGCTTGATTGCCTCGCAGACGATATTGTCTGCGGACAGGATCAGCAGAGGTGCGGATGCCTCGGCAGAACCGCAGAGGGCTACTGCAGGGATGTTCAACAGATAGGACTCACGGATAACGTTGCCGGTAGTAAAGCCTTCTGCGTGAGGATAGAGGGAGTAGGTCATCTCGTGAACGCCCTCGTCGCCGGTGACGTCGGGGTGAGTGCCGCCTCTGTGGAGGGTCAGGCAGAGATTGCCGTCAGCGGTGGAGATGCCGTATTTGCAATCATTGAGGATTGCCACGCCGAATCTGGACTCGGACAGATCGGTCCACTTGTGGTTGCAAACCTCGAATTTTGCCGCCTCAATGCTGTTGTTGCGGGTCACGGGACGGTCCATGTGACCGAACTGGATCTCGTTCTTCACGGTCATGGAGTTGATATCCAGATCAAATCCGGTCTTCAAGAAGGTGTGCTTTTCCTTCCAATCCACTACGGTGTGGAAGTCCACGCGAGGAGTACCTGCGTAGAAGATCACGTCCTGCATCAGCTTCGATGCCTCACCGATAGCATAGGTGAGACGGAGCACGAACTCCAGCGCACCGTCGGAGACAACCTCCATAGACAGCAGATTGTCCTGCACACGGATCTTGGACATAGTCTCAATATCGATATCCCAGTTGTCGTAACGCTCGGGCACGTCCTCCGCCACGTAGAAGGTGTTGAGAGGAGCACCATTTTCCTTCTTCAGCTCACGGTCAGCCCGCTTGTCGATGAAGGAATCGATGCTGCCCTTTTCGTTGAAGGTAACGATTGCAAAGGGAGTTTCCAGCACCTTGCCGTCCCAGCGGAAGGGGGACTCGGCAGTAGCGGGCGCGTCGGTCAGAGGCAGAGAAACCTGAGACAGTGCGGGAATCTCCACGCCGCCGACAGCTACGACAGCCTTGCCGGTCACGTCGGAGTAGGTCTGGACGATCTTGCCGGCAGGATATTTTCCGGTATCGGGCAGGGTAATCACGTCATCACGGTCGAAGGAGGTGGTGTTAAATAGGGTAATGGCATCGCCCTCGGACAGGAGCTTCTGCGCATAGCCCTTCACGATCTCGCCTGCATCCTCAACAACCTGATAGTTCTGTGCAACTGCCTTCTGGGTCACACCGGTGTAGCAGGTGCCGGGCAGGATATCGTGGAACTGGTTGGTGAGCAGGGTCTTGTACAGCTCGTCGGTGCGGGCGTTCTTGCCTTCGCCTGCCAGTACGTTGAAATAGTCCATATCGTGGAGCGCAAACTCAGCCTTGCGGTTGGAGCGCTTGATCTCGTGCATCTGGGTCAGCGTACCGCGGTGGAGCTCCAGATACAGCTCGCCGGTGTAGGTGGGGAGCTTGTCAGCCACCTTTTCGATCTCCTTCATGAAATCGCTGATGGTGGTGTAGTAGCTGTCCGCCAGACCGGGCACGTTCATGATACGGCGTGCCTTCTCCAGCATAGCGGGAGTAGGTCCGCCGCCGCCGTCACCGTGACCGAAGGAGTGGAGTCTGCCCTCGAAATATTCTTTGTTCTGGATGGTCTTGATCTCCCGCTGGGTGTCGCGCACGTCGGGAGTGGTGTCGATGCTGTTCAGATGAGTCAGTACCACGCTGCCGTCGATGCCCTTCCACTTGAAAGAGGTGTAGGGGAAGGTATTGAGGTCATTCCAGCCCATCTTGGTGGTGTAGAAGTACTTCACGTCCGATTCCTGCATGATCTGAGGAATGGCGCCGTTGTAACCGAAGGTATCGGGCAGCCAGAAGGAGTCGGAGGTATAGCCGAACTCGTCACGGGTGAAGTGCTGACCGTACATAAACTGTCTTGCCATCAGCTCACCGGAGGTGATGTTACAGTCGCACTCCACGAATACGCCGCCGTTGGGCTCGTAGCGACCCTCAGCAATGTACTTTTTCATCTTCTCGTAGAGATCGGGGTAGTAGAGCTTCATCCATTCCAGATGCAGGGCAGAGGACTGGATGAACTTATACTCGGGGTACTGCTCCATCAGCTTGACAACGTTGGAGTAGGTACGGGCACACTTGCGGATGGTCTCGGACACGGGCCACAGCCAAGCGGTGTCCATATGGGAGTTACCGATGAGGCCGATTCTGCCGCGGGTAGTCTCGGCAGGAGCGTGCGCCAGTACGGTCTGCAGGTGCTCGCGGCACTTGACCACGGAAGCGTGCACCGCATCCATGTCGTAGTGAGCGGGGTACTGGATAATGTCGGCGAATACGTTTTCCAGAGCCGCTTGTGCACGGTGACGCAGGAAATTCTCGGGAGAAAGGTTCTTGGCCATCTGCAGTACGATGTTCAGATCGAACACGAAGTTGTAGATTTCCTCGTCTACGGTGCAGATGTCGATGGCGCGGAAGGTCTTCATAAAGTCGGCGTCGTTTGCCGCGGGCGTCTCGCTGCCGTAGTGGAGATAGGGATGGCAGTCCACGCAGAAGTGATGGGCGTAGCACTCGAAGGCCAGCACAAAGGTCTCACCAGCCTTGGCGCATTCGGTGAGCAGCTGTGCGGAGTGCATGATGCCCATATAGTCGCCCTTGCTGTTGAAAATGCCGTCGGGAATGCCGTTTTTGAAGAACAACGTCTCGTAAGCGTCGGTGTGAGGAATTACATACAGCTTTTGTCCGTCCAGCTGTGCGGGAACGGTGTAGGTGCCCTCGATCCACAGGTTCATATATTCGCCGCCCCAACGGTCACCGGCAGAGAGGGGAGTCAATCCTTCGGTCGGCGGAGTGCGGAAGTGCTCCTTGGTGGACAGCCCCATCAGATTGGACAGAGAATCGGTCTTTTGGTACATGAGTCCTGCGTAGATCTTGTTCAGATTCTCCAGCTTACCCAGTACACGGTTTGAATATCTTTCGTATATCATGGTCATAACCTCCTTCGGATACGAATCATTGCCTATATTATACCGATTTTTTTATTTTCTGTCAATGACTTTTTGAAACCTTCCAAAATAATCATACGAAAACGAAAAAGAGGGCAATCTCTTGTCGATTTTTTTCACAAACTGAAAATAATGTAGTTTTGTCAATGATGTGAGACTAAAAAAGTGAAGAAAAAAGTAACGAGTTTAGTTAAGACTTTGCAATCGGAAGGAGGGGCGAAGCCCCGAGTGGAGCTTGCAAAGTCTTCGCGCGGTTAAGCGCAGGACTTTTC
>JAFTKV010000305.1 GCA_017453085.1 Clostridia bacterium | reverse complement strand
GAACCCCAAAAACTTCTATAAAAGCCCCGCAAATACATGCGGGGCGGGAAATGTTATATACCTAAAATGAAGGGATCTTTTATTATGCAGTTTTCAGATAAATTACTCACTCTTGCAAAAGAGGCGGAGATTGCTCTCGCACCTATGTATGCCGAGGTTGACCGCATCGCCTTTGCCAATACTGCCCGCGTTATGGACGCATTTGCCGAATACCGCGTCTCCGAGGCTTGCTTTGCAGCCACTACCGGCTACGGCTACGACGATCTTGGCCGTGAAACCTTAGATAAGATCTACGCCCGCGTGTTCGGTGCAGAGGCGGCGTTCGTGCGTCACAATATCGTTAACGGCACCCAAGCCCTGACCATCGGTCTGTTCGGTCTGCTTCGTCCCGGTGACGTTCTGCTGTCGGTCACCGGCAAGCCCTATGATACCCTCGAAGAGGTCATCGGCATCGTAGGCGAGCCCGGCAACGGATCGCTGAAGGATTTCGGCGTGGAGTATCAGCAGATCGATCTGCTGTCTGACGGCACAGTAGACTTCGACTCCATCGGCAAGGCATTGAATCCTAAGGTAAAAGTTGCCTTCATTCAGCGCTCCAAGGGCTATATGAATCGCCGCACGCTGTCGGTAGACGAGATCGGCGAGATCGTGTCCTACGTGAAAGCACGCTCTCCCGAGACTTACGTGGTGGTGGACAACTGCTACGGCGAGTTCGTGGAGGACAAGGAGCCTGCCGCAGTTGGGGCCGATCTGATCATTGGCTCACTCATCAAAAATCCCGGCGGCGGAATGGCGGAGAGCGGCGGCTATATCGCAGGCACCGCCCGTGCCGTGGAGATGGCGTCCTACCGCCTCACCTCCGTGGGATGCGGCACTGAAGTCGGCGCAACCCTGAATCAGAACCGCAATCTGTACAAGGGCTTTTTCTATGCACCTCACACCACCGCACAGGCGGTGAAGACCGCTTTGTTCTCGGCATACATCTTCGAAAAGCTGGGCTTTGACGTAGAGCCTGCCTACAAGGATCTTCGTCACGACATTATTCAAGCCGTTCGTCTGGGCAGCGAGGCACGGATGTGTGCTTTCTGTCTGGGCATTCAGCAGGGAAGTCCCGTGGATTCCTACGTGACCCCTCTGCCTTGGGCGATGCCCGGTTATACAGACCAGGTCATTATGGCGGCAGGCACCTTCGTATCGGGTGCCTCCATCGAGCTGTCCGCTGACGGACCCATCCGCCCGCCCTACACCGTTTATTTCCAGGGCGGCCTCACCTACGAGAGCGGCAAGATCGGCATTCTCTCTGCCGCCAGAGCCCTTCTGGAGGCTGAGGAAAAGGCAAACTCCTAAACGCCGAAGAAGCGGCGAATCCCTTGATAAATCCCTTGCGCAAAAAGCTGCGGCGAGTACGCCATCAGCTCCGCCTCCGATTGAGTAGTGATGAATCCCATCTCGATCAGCGTAGCGGGCATAGCGGTCCGACGGAGCACGTACAGACTCGGTCGGGCGAATACGCCTCGTACGGGGATTCCCGTGGTCTCGCTGATGCCTTGGATGATCGACTCGGCAAGGGGCTCAGCGGGGCTTGAGAGGCTGTACACGTAACCCTCCGTTCCCGTAGCGGTGGGGATAGTGGATGCATTGGCGTGCAGACTGATGAAATAGTTTGCGCCCCAAGTATTGGCATCCCGCACCCGTGCGGCAAGGCTTTCCGCATTGGTGGTTCCCAGCACCGTTTCCGGCGTGGGGCGGGAGAGCCGAACGTCATAATTGGGATCTGCCTCTAAAAGTGCGGCGGTCTGCTGACCGATTTCGTAGGTCAGATCCTGCTCCCGAAAGCCGCTCCCCTCCGCACCTGCGTTGGGATTATTGGGATTGTGTCCCTGATCAATGTAAATTTTAATAGCCATAATACCTCTTTTCCGCCGCCCCGTGAAAACGGCAGTTTTACTATCATCCTATGCCGCGGCAGAGAAGAGGTGAAAGGATTTTTATGGAATTTGGAAATATCCGCCGCCTCCTGTCCCACGCAAGACGCGCTGTGGACGATTATCATATGATCGAGGAAGGCGACCGCATTGCCGTAGGCGTGTCGGGAGGAAAGGATTCTCTCGCCCTCCTTGCCGTGATGCGCAATCTGCAGCTCTTCTATCCAAAGCGGTTTGAGCTGATCGCCCTGACCGTGGATATGGGCTTTGAGGGAGGAGACTTTTCGCCCATTGCCGAGTATTGCGATCGGATGGGCGTAGAGTTTCATCTGATCCGCACCACACTGGCTGAGATCATTTTCGAGCAGCGAAAGGAATCCAATCCCTGTGCCCTTTGCGCCAAAATGCGTCGCGGTATTCTCCACGATAACGCCAAGCTATACGGCTGCAACAAGATCGCACTCGGTCATCACTTCGACGACGTGGTAGAGACCTTTATGATGAATCTCTTCAACGAGGGCAGGTTGGGTACCTTCGCTCCCGTTACCTATCTGTCCCGCAAGGATCTGACAATGATCCGCCCCTTTGTGTTGACCCCCGAAAAGGATATAGCCTACTATACGCGCAATGCATCACTTCCCGTGCAGACCAGCCTTTGTCCCGAGGATAAGCACACCGACAGGGAAAAGTACAAGCAGCTGCTTGCATCGCTGGAGAGGGAGAATAAAGGACTGCGCCATCGCATATTCGTAGCCATCAAAAAAGCAAATTTAGACGGCTACGGTATAGGCGAGCCCGTGTTCCAATCTATGGAAGAAGACTAAACTCTGTTTGCTGATCGGATCGATCCGATTGTGTTTTCGATTCCCCATTTTACTGCAATTCTATTATCGACCTATCGGTCAGAGAGGAAAAACAAAATGAAACACAAACTCGCATCCATTATTGTGCTAACACTGCTATTGCTGTCCGGCTGCACCGAATCGCCGGAGGAGACCGGCCAATCCGTATCGACGCCTACACCTCTGGTGACGACTACCGCTGTGACTACCCATGCGAGCGTTCCGTCGGTAACGACTACCGCTCCCGTTACTACCGAAGGGAACGTTCCTGAAACGACCGTGCCGATGACTGAGGATAAGCCGATCACGAGCGTTCCCGTCACTGACGATCCGCCTGTGACCGAT
>JAFTKV010000304.1 GCA_017453085.1 Clostridia bacterium | reverse complement strand
GTGCTGATGATCCCCATGAACAAGCAGGGATTCCTTGCTCAGCTTTATGCCGCTTCTGCAGTTGAGGATGTGGAGTATTTGGATAATGGTGTACGTGTGGTCGCCCTTTTGGACGAGAAGCTCCGAGGACGCTTTAAGGAGTATATTGTAGAATAGTCAATAACGACGGAGGAAACGTAATGGCGGAGAAAAAAGCGTATTTTACTCTTGAAAAAGAAGGATTTGCAACCCTCACCGAAAAGCGAAGCGAGTTTCTTGCCTACGCAAAGCCGGTGACAACCGAAGCCGAAGCAATGACCTTCGTGGAACAGATCCGCAAGAAATATCCCGATGCCCGACACACCGTCTTTGCCTATTTCCTCTCTAACGGCGGGATGCGCTACAGCGACGACGGCGAGCCCCAGGGAAGTGCAGGGATGCCCGTGCTGGACATTATTCGCAAGGGAGGATTTACCGATGCGGTGATTACCGTCACCCGTTATTTCGGCGGCATTTTGCTGGGTACCGGCGGACTGGTACGCGCCTACTCGGGCGCCGCCAAGCTGGCGGTGGCAGAAGCGGAGATCGTGGAGCTGATCCCTTACGATCTCGTCCGCTTCTCGGTGGATTACAGTATGTATCAGCGTGTATTGTACGAGCTGAAGAACTATATGGCAACCGAGGAGGCTACCGATTTTGGCGCAGAGGTGACTCTCACTCTTGCCCTGCCTACCGAATATACCCGTCCCTTGCAGGAGCGTCTGATCGCTCTTACCAACGGCAAGGTCGGCGGGGAAGTAGTGGGCAGCCGATACGGCAGACGAGTTTAATTCAATCATCCAACAGGGACGCTCAGCGTCCCTGTTTCGAAGTTTTGGAGCGTGTAAACAAATTGTGAATTTTAGAAAAATGCCTTCGAAAAAAAGGGTTTTTCAAGATTCACAGCGTATATTATATATGTAACGTCATCGTTGGGAGGGAACCGTATGTCTACCGTCCGTGAAATGCTGGAAGAAAGAGAGCGGGAAACGCTGTCGAAGGGTGCTTGTCTGTCCTCCGCGACCCGCGGAAGAGCAGAGCCGCTTCGCCCCGACGATCTGCGCACCGAGTTTCAGCGGGATCGAGATCGGATCACTCACAGCAAGTCCTTTCGCCGTCTGATGCACAAGACGCAGGTCTTTCTGTCTCCCGAGCACGACCATTACCGTACCCGCCTGACGCATACGCTGGAGGTCACCCAGATTGCCCGTACCATTGCCCGCTCCCTGCGGCTCAACGAGGATCTGGCTGAGGCAATCGCATTGGGACACGACCTGGGACATACGCCCTTCGGCCACGCCGGCGAACGGGTGCTGCAGCGTTGCTTTGACCCCGACTTTACCCATAACGCCCAGTCTCTGCGTGTTGTGGACAAGCTGGAACGGCTGAATCTCTGCTTCGAGGTGCGGGACGGCATCCTTCACCACGCAGGTGCAGGGAAGGCCGTAACGCTGGAGGGGCGGATCGTGAACATTGCCGACCGCATCGCTTATATCAATCACGACATCGACGACGCAGTACGCGCGGGCGTGCTGAAGAACGACGATATTCCCATCGGACTCCGCCTGCGATTGGGCGAGACGCACGGCAAGCGGATCGATACCATGGTCAGAGGAGTCATCAGCGCCAGCACCGATGAAGAGATCCAAATGGCTCCCGATCTATGGAAGGACACGCTGGATCTGCGGGCGTTTTTGTTCAAATCGGTCTACTACAATCCCGTTGCCAAGGGCGAGGAGAGCAGAGCAGAGGCAATGCTGCTGACGCTGTTCGAGTATTTCTCGGAGAATCCCGACGAGATGCCCACCGAATTCGGCCTCACCGTGCTGGAGGAGGGCATTCCCCGTGCCGTTGCCGATTACATTTCGGGTATGACCGACCGCTACGCCATCAGCCTGTATAAGGATCTGTTCATCCCCAAGGTCTGGAGTGCGGGAATCTGACGCGCGCCCCATTCAAACGCTTACAAAGGAGGAGTCACAATGCCGCGAATCGACCAGTCGGTGATCGAAGAGATCAAGCTGCGTGCCAATATCGAAGACGTGATCTCTTCCTACGTTCAACTGAAACGGGCAGGCTCCAATTATCAAGGGCTTTGTCCTTTTCACAGTGAAAAATCGCCGTCCTTTACCGTGTTTCCCGGAACTCCAGCTTTTACTGCTTCGGTTGTGGTGCGGGCGGGGACGTGATCCACTTCGTCCGTCGGGCGGAGAATATGGACTATCCATCTGCGGTGGAGTTTCTGGCCAAGCGGTACGGGATCCCCATCACGCTGGATAAAAGAGAGCAGGCCGAGAACGCCCGTCGCGAGCGGGTGCTTGCCATGAACAAAGAGGCCGCACGCTTCTTTCACCAAAAGCTCTTCGAGCCGGAGGGGGCGGAGGGGCTTCGCTATCTCACTGAGATCAGACGGCTGCCTATGCCGCTGATCCGCCACTTCGGGCTGGGCTTTGCACCCGGCAGCTTCGGTTCACTCACCGATCATCTGCGGAAAAAGGGCTATACCGACAGCGAGATGGCCTCCGCCTTCCTCTGCGGCATCAGCCAGAAGACCGGCAAGCCCTACGATTATTTCCGTAACCGTGTCATCTTCCCCATCATCGACGTGCGGGGCGACGTGGTAGCATTTGGCGGACGTGTGATGGACGACTCCAAGCCGAAATACCTGAACTCGTCCGACACCCCCGCCTTCAAGAAGAGCCGCAACTTGTTTGCTCTCAATTTCGCCCGCAAGAACGAGACCGACACCATGATCCTCTGTGAAGGCTACATGGACGTCATCGCGCTTCACGGCGCAGGCTTTTCCAATGCAGTAGCTACGCTGGGTACGGCCATCACTCCCGAGCAGGCGCGGATCTTTGCCCGCTACGTGAAAAAGGTGGTCATCTGCTACGACGCAGACGAGGCGGGACAGCGTGCTGCATCCAAAGCCTTCGCTCTGTTGGGCGAGGTTGGCGTGGAGTGCCGCATTCTGAGAGTGGAAAACGCCAAAGACCCCGACGAATACATCCGCAAATTCGGCGCAGGTGCCTTCAAGAATCTGATGGAACGCTCCAGAAGCGAGTTCGACTTCAAACTGGAGAAGATCATTGCCGAGCATCCCATCGAAGATCCCGACCATAGGATCAAGGCTCTGGAAGAGTCGGTGCGACTGGTCGCATCCTTCTCCTCCTCTGCGGTGAGGGAGATCTACCTCCATCGGGTCGCACAGCTGCTGGACGTTTCGGCAGAATCCATCCGTCGGGACGTGGAAAAGAATATCCGCGGAAGGGTGCGGAAGGATCGGCGGGAGGAGACCCGTCAGTTCATCCGCCAAAGCGAGGGCTACGGCGATCGGATCAATCCCGATTACGTGAAGAACCCCGGTGCCGCAGCGGCAGAAGAGGCGATACTGGGCATTCTTTTGCTCCATCCCGAGCTGTACAGGCAGCTGCAAAAGGACGGTAGACCCTTGCAGACAGAGGATTTCTTTACCGCCTTTGGCAAGAAGGTGTTCGCCGCCCTTGTCGAGCGCATCGACGATCCCTCCTTTGAAGCGGGGATGTTGGGTGAGGTGCTTTCTATAGAGGAAATGGATCGGGTGGCGGAGCTCAGGCAGAATCGAGCCCGTCTGCAAAACACACTGACTGTGCTGCAGGATGGCGTTTCCCGCTTGCGGGAGGCGTCGGCCCGCTCCGAGCAAAGCCTGGAGGATATCCTCAGTAAGAAACGGCGTAAAAAAGAGAATTAACCGCTATAAATACTACATTATTATATAGATAGCAAAAATCAAGGAACCGCCCGCAAGGGAGGAAAGGAAGGTATTATGAGAATTATGGATGACGGCGCGCTCTCCGATAAGCAGCTGAACGTTAACGATCTGATCGAGCGCGGCAAGAGCCAGGGAACCCTGACCAGCAGCGAGATCATGGAAGCGTTTGAGGACGAAGACTTCGATATGGAGCAGATGGAGCACATCTACG
>JAFTKV010000040.1 GCA_017453085.1 Clostridia bacterium | reverse complement strand
TGGCGCATATGCTGGACGGGAGCGGTGGGCAATTCGATCGACTGCTGTGCTTCAATGCTCCGCCCGACCTCGCCGCTGCTGTTATAGATCACCGCCAGCGACGATGCATCCAGCTCGGAGGGAGCCAGCGATGCCACGATCCCCATCGGTTCAAAGAAATATTCCTTCACCAGCGTATTCATCGGCTGACCGGTCACGATCTCGCAAATCGCACCCAGCACGCCAATGGCAAAATTGTTATAGGCGAATTTCTCTCCCGGTCGGTAATTCTGGAAGGTGGATTCCTTTTGCAGCTGTTTTTGCAGTCCGGAAAGGGACGTGACGTAGCCAACATTTTTCATACTTGAAGTATGGGTCAGCAGCATCCGAAGGGTAATGGGATCGTCCGGATAGGCAGGATTGCGCACATCGACTCCGATATACTCGGAAATGTCGGCATCCAGCTCCAGCTTCCCATCCTCGATCAATCGGAAGGTTATCATACCGATCAGCGTTTTGGTCAGCGATGCCACGCGGATCTTGGTGTCCTGTGCCATCAGTCTTTCGTCCTTCACCGCCCAGCCGTACTCTGCCGTGGCACCGACCCGTCCTCCGGATATGACGGCAACCTGAATGCCGACTGCGCCGTACTTCTCTGCCGCCTCACGGAGTACCGCCTCAACGAGCGGGCTGTCGGTGATCAGTGGCCTCTCGACGGCAGTCGTAGTCACAGATGAGATCGGAGGGGCGGTTGTAGTCACGGACGGGATGGGCGGTGCCGTCGTGGTCACGGATGGAATGGGAGCGGAAGTGCTTTCCGGCACACGGTCGGTGGTCACGGGTATTGCGGGAACAGTCTCGGGAGCCTTCGTAGTGGTCATCTGCGTGGGGGCAGACGGCAATGCCGACACGGGATCGGTTCTCCGATCGGAGGCAGCCGAGGTAATTCCCGACTCTCCGGATACAGAGGAATCGGAGCGCTGACACGCAGCGACAGCCGCCGTCAAAAGAAGAATAAACACTGCAAAAATACTGATCAGCAAGCGTGCTGAGCAGGAATGAGTTTGCATAACGATCTCCCGGTGGGACACTCCATCGTGTCCGACGTTCTTTTTTCCAAGTTTCTTCGAAGGATCAGCCTCTTCCGATGATCTGCACCTCGGAAATACCAACTGTGTCGCTATTGTTAAAGATGATGGTGATGGTCTGCACCTTAGTCTCGTGAGACAGCTCCAGGATCGCCGCAGAGCCGGAGTAGACCTGCTTGGTGCGCTTGGCGTAAGAGTCGCTGAGCACCTTCACATCGTCGATCGCGTACAGCCCGTCGATCTCAATGCGGGCTACCGAGGTAAAGATCTGATCGTAATCGGCGCTGTTGTAGACCACGATGGCAGACAGATCCACGGGAGTGTCAAAGGTGAAGGTGACCGAAGCCATACCGCCGTTGGTCTTTGCCTCCGCAGCGGAGTAGGCCTTGCCTGCGCCGGTGATGCCATCGGTGAGATAGCCCAGCGTATCCTCCTTCATATTGTCGGAGGTCACGGTCGCCTTCTCTGCTACGTTGGTAAGCCCCGACACCACGTCGGGCACCTTCTGCGCAGTCACAGTGGGGCCGTTCACGTAGAGCGTACCGTCCGCGCGGTAGCCGATGGAGTCGATGGTAAAGTGACGCCATACGTCAGTGTTGGGCATCAGCGTATGGTAAACGATATACTCCTCTTCCCCGATGGACAGGAACATCGCGTGACCGGTGCCAATGAAGTAATTCCAATTATCCTCGCTGTCGGGAGAGATACCCATGATCTGCGCCTCGCCGTTGGGAAGCTTGGTAAAGCCGCTCAGCGGATCGGTGGAGATGGCGTAGCCGATGCTGTAATACTTGGAGCCGAAATAGTTTGCGCTGTAGGTGAGGTAATATACGCCATTATGCTTGAGCATATAGGGGCCCTCGTTCCACATGGCATTTGCATCCTGCACCTCCCATTTCTGGGTGAATGTGCCGGTCTCGTCGATGGTGCTTCTGCCCACCTCGGTGAGCTTCACGGGCTTTGCGCCCTCCTTGATGGTGTAGGGATTCTCCAGCGCAATGCCCCAGATGGTGGAACGGCGGGTGGTGTTATTGCCGCCCGAGGAAGAGTTATCACCGATCTGGTCACGGGCAAAGTAGTAGTACATCGAGCCGTCGTCGTCAATAAACAGCGAACCGTCGATGGTGGGGAAATTGCTGCCGAAATCGAAGACCGGCTTCTTACCGTCAACCTTGTCGTTAATCTTGTTGGTGAAAGGACCTGCGGGGCTGTCTGCTACCGCAACGCTGCAATGGAGCACACCGCCATCACCCGTGGCAGCAGTGTAATACATATAATATTTACCGTCGATCTCAAACACCTCGGGTGCCCAGAGACGGCTGGTGCACCAATCGCCACGGGAGGGCTTGAAGCAAACGCCGCCGTTTTTCCAGTTGATCAGGTCCGTGGAGGTATAGTACTCGAAGGTCTCCTCAATCGTACCGGGGTTGGAGTATTTACGGGTCGTGCCGTACAGATAAAAGGTCTTCGTCTCCTCGTGATAGAAGAGGAAGGGGTCACCTGCCAGAGGGCCGTCGTTGAAGCTGTCGTTGTTGTAGAACAGCTTGGAGGTCTCCGACGATTTCGCAGGATTCTTGAAGGTCAGCGTTTCGTCGTAGGTGGGCGTAAACGGACCTGCGTTCACCGTAGTGGAGGCAGGGGCATCGGTCACGTCCGAGGGAGTATCCACCGTTTGTCCGCAGCCAAAAAGCATGGTCAGACAGCAGAGGAGCGCGGCGATTTGTAAAAACAGTTTTTTCATAGCGATTCCTTTCGTGGTTTTGCAATAGTAAATCAGTTTATTTTATCACAAATCATCCGATATTGCAATCATTCCGCAAACAAATCGTAAAATATGGGACGACTCCCGCACAATTTGGGAAGCCGTCCCGATTATCACAGCTTATACTTC
>JAFTKV010000303.1 GCA_017453085.1 Clostridia bacterium | reverse complement strand
GCATCGGGAGAAAGTGTCTTTGCCATAGATATTGCGGATGTGGTCAATGCACGCAGGTCGGGAAGGGAAAGGAGCATCGACTCGGTGAGGCGGGACAGTGCGGCTGCAACCAAAGCTGTCGAATAGGGTGGATCGTCGGGATAGCTTTCCCGCAGAACAAGCTTTACGCTTGGGGAAAGGGAAAGATCGCCTACCGAAAAGGTATGGGGCATGGGCGGAGGATTGGCTTCTTCGTTAAATCGCCGTGCCAGCTCCTCCAGCGAATATTGCTCCTTCAGCTCCAGAATCGCGCGGATGCGAGGCAGGATCTTGTCCCGCTCGAAAAAGGTTTCCTGCCCAGTGAAGGCGGATTGCTTCATAAACCATTCCTCGGGAATCAATCCCTCCCGCTTCCAACGGTAAAGCTGACCATAGGAGATGCCGGTCATTTGTAATAGCTCTCGCTTGGAGATCTGCATTTATACACCTCGTCTCAAAATCGCACGCTGCTTGGTTACTTCGGATCCATAAGTCGCAAAACAGCGTAACAATGTTTTGTTACAATGACAGTATAACACGGTAAAGACCGTTTGTCAATAGGGAATTAACAAAAAAATAAAAAATTCCGCCTTGTCAAAGACGGAATCTTTTCTTATTCTGCATTACTTGCAGGTCGATTGGCGGTGATCTCTTTTTCTCCCATCCATTGCTGACTGACGATCCGAAAACCCAAGCGACTATACCAATCCACCAGTTCAACGTAGCGCAGATGGATGGTGTCGCACCCCAGGGCCTTCAGCCATTCGATCGCTCTTGCCACCATTTGCCGTCCGATGCCACGCTCACGAGCAGATTGGATCACTCCAACGCAACCCAAGGCGCCGACTTTGCATTCCGCATTACCGAATATGCCGCCGTCGGCTTCGACGATCTCAAATCCTACGATCTTACCGTCGAGAATGGCAAGAATGATGGGATCGGTGCAGGATTGATAATATCGCACCCAATTTTCGTGTACATCGGCAACCGCTTGCAAAACGGTCGGTCGATCCTCTTCGGTTGCTAACCGAAGCTGCAGTCCCCTGGGGGCTGGTGGAATGGGGAAGCGGACGGGATCGTATTCTGCCGTCTGTAGCGCCATATTAGCGCTTACCCACCGGGCAGAGTATCCGCGATGCTCAAAGAAGCGTTGTGCAGACGGCTCGTCAGCAGGTACCCCCTGGAACAGATAGTGCTTTCCGCGTCCCAACAGGACCGCTTGCGCACCGGTTTGGGCGATCGTCTTTTCGGATAACTCCAGCAGGCGACTACCGATCCCTTGATTTCGATAGCTCGGATCCACACAGAGCAGCGCAATGGAGTTTCCATGAATCAGCGAGTAGCCAACCAGACGATCACCGTCAGATCGGGAAATGATCCGCGCCAGATCGGGCCTCAGTTGACGGTTGAAGACCGCCTCGGTGACGGGGGAATTGGGAAAACAGGCTCGAAATAAGAGATAAAGCTGGTTATACATATCGTTTCACCATACAAGTCAGCCCCGCAAGGATTTGCGGGGCTTTTTGAGAAAGTTTTTGGAATCCGGTGGCTCAGATCTCAAATCCTGCGTACTTCAGTACCAGCTCGGAGAAGATGGAGTTTGCCCAAGCAAACCAGGTGCGGCTGAACTTCTCGGGCTCGCTGGCATGGATGGACTCGTGCATGAAGAAGGTGCCTGCATGAGAGTTCACCAGCATATTCAGAATCTCCTCGATCTCTTCCTTGCTATCGGTAGTCAGACCCTGCAAGGACAGCGCGATCGGCCAAACGTAGCCGGGATCGGTGTGAGGAGAGCCGATGCCCTTCAGCACGGAGCCCTCGTAGTAGTAGGGATTCTTCTTGGACAGGATGAACTTACGGGTGTTCTGATAAATGGGATCGTCTGCAGAGCAGTAGCCCAGATAGGGAGCGGAGAGCAGGGAAGGCACGTTGGCATCGTCCATCAGATTGTAGTTGCCCAGACCGTCGGTTTCATAAGCGTAGATGGTGCCGTAGTCGGGATCCTCCACGGTACCGTACTTCTTGATGCCTTCGTCGATCTCGGCGCGCAGCTTCAGACAGCGAGCTGCCAGAGCCTCGTCCTTGTAGATCTCGGTAGCGATCTCGGCTGCGTAGCCCAGAGTGACTACCGCATACATCTCGGCGGGGATCAGATAGTTATAGATACAAGCGTCGTCGGAGGGACGGAAGCCGGACCAGGTCATGCCGGTGTAGCCAACGGGCTCACCCTTGCCGCCGCGGGTCATGGTGTCGGAGGGCTTCCAGGGATTGGGACGCTCGAAGGTATAGGGGGACTTCTCGGCGTGATACTGCTCGGTCTCCCACAGATCCAGAATAATATTCATGGAGTTCTTGAAGGCATCGGTAAAGTGAGAGGTTCTGCCCACCTTTTTCCAGAACTTGTAGGCGATGAACAGCACGGAGCAGAGGGAGTCTACCTCGTACTTGCGCTCCCAAACCCAAGGGCTGCGGAAGGTGATGTCCTCGTGATGACCGCGCAGAGGATCGTCGCCGTTTTCGTTGAATGCGTTGGCGTAAGGATCCATAGGCAGGTAGAGGGAGTAGCGGTTGATCATCTTCTCGATGATGTCAGCCAGCTCCTCGTTCTCGCGGGCAACGGGCAGGTAGTGATGCACCTGCGCGGAGCTGTCGCGGAGCCACATGGCGTGGATGTCACCGGTGATGACGAATGCAGAGCCGTCGTCCAGGATCTTGGTGGTGGTCTCCAG
>JAFTKV010000302.1 GCA_017453085.1 Clostridia bacterium | reverse complement strand
CTGTTGGAGCGCTCCGAGATCGCCCGCACCTCTATCGAGGACAACGGCAAGATCATTCTGGTGGACTCGTTGGAGGAAGCGGTCGAGGTATCCAATCTCATCGCTCCCGAGCATCTGGAGCTGGCAGTAAGCGATCCTATGGTTCTGCTGCCCAAAATCGAGAATGCAGGCTCCGTTTTTATGGGTCACTATACTCCCGAGCCGATGGGCGATTATTTCGCAGGACCGAACCACACGCTTCCCACGGGCGGCTCGGCACGCTTCTCCTCGCCTCTGTCTGTGGATGATTTCATCAAGAAAACCCAATATCTCTACTATACTCCCAACGAGTTGGAGAAGGCATACAAGGACGTTGCCGTTTTTGCCCGCAGCGAGGGACTTACCGCACACGCAAGAGCCGTTGAGGTTCGCTTCGAAGGAGATAATAAATAATGAGCAGATTCTTCTCCGAAAAACTCTCCGCACTGGAGCCCTACACCCCCGGCGAACAGCCAAGGGATATGGTGTACGTCAAGCTGAACACCAACGAATCCCCCTATCCCCCCTCTCCGAAGGCATTGGCGGTGATCGAAGGGGAAGCGGCAAAGCTGAATCTTTACAGCGATCCTACCGCAAAATCTCTGCACGAGGCAATTGCTGCGCATTATGGCATAACGGCAGATCGTGTGATCGCATCCAATGGCTCCGACGAGATACTGGCGTTCGCTTTTGATGCGTTTGCTGGCGGAAAAAGTCTTGCGTTTCCCGACGTGACCTACGGCTTTTATCCCGTATTTGCCAATCTGTTCGGCATCCCCTATACTACGATCCCGCTGGACGAGACGTTCACGATCCGTGTAGAGGACTATGCCTCCATCGACTCCACCGTGGTCATCGCCAACCCAAACGCACAGACGGGTACCTATCTTCCTCTGTCCAAGATAGAGGAGTTGGTCGCCCAAAATCCCGACCGCGTGGTCATCGTGGACGAAGCCTATATCGACTTCGGTGGCGAAACGGCAATTCCTCTCACCGATAGCTACGATAACCTGTTGGTAGTGCAGACCTTCTCCAAATCCCGTAATCTGGCAGGCGCAAGAGTCGGCTTTGCGGTGGGATGCGCCGATCTGATCGCCGATCTCAACCGCGTAAAATATTCCTTCAATCCCTATAACGTCAACCGGATGTCTATGGCTGCGGCAGCAGAAGCGATGAAGGACGAAGCATACTTTGCCAAGTGCACCAAGCAGGTCATCGATACCCGTGCGTATACTGCAGACGAGCTCACTCGGTTGGGCTTTACCTATCCCGCGTCAATGGCAAACTTCATCCTTGCCCACACCGATCGGATCTGCGGCAAGGAGCTGTACGAGGCACTCAAATCCAAGGGCGTGCTCGTTCGTCATTTGTCTGACGAGCGCATCACCGATTCCATTCGGATTACCATCGGCTCCCGCGAGCAGATGGAGGTATTCATTCAAAAAATAACAGAAATACTGGAGGATCTGACATGAGACAGACCACCGTTACCCGAAAAACAGCAGAAACCGACATCTCCCTCACTCTGAATCTGGACGGCAGCGGCATCGCTGCCATCGACAGCGGATGCGGTTTTCTCGATCATATGCTCACCCTCTTTGCCAAGCACGGCTGCTTTGACCTGTCTCTTACCTGCAAGGGTGACACAAACGTGGACGATCACCACACCGTAGAGGACATCGGCATTTGTCTGGGTATGGCGATTGCCGATGCCCTTGGCGATAAGCGTGGCATCAACCGCTACGGCTTTTTCATCCTGCCCATGGACGAAGCGCTGATCCTCACCTCGCTGGATCTGTCCGGGCGAGCAACCCTTTGCTGTGAGTTGACTCTGCCCGCTCAAAAGGTCGGCACCTTTGATACAGAGCTGGTGGAGGAGTTCTTTGCAGCCCTCACCCGTTCTGCAGAAATGACGCTCCACATTCGCCAGATGGCAGGGAAGAACACCCATCACATCATTGAGGGCGCCTTCAAATCCTTTGCACGCAGCCTGAAAGCGGCGGTTGCTATTGATGAGAAGAACGCCGACCAAATTCCCTCTACGAAAGGCAGTCTCTAAGATTCAGGAGTCACTATGATCGCAATCATCAACTACGGCGTGGGCAATCTCTTTTCGCTGAAAAGCTCCCTCGCTTATCTTGGTCTGAATACCGTCGTCACTGCAGACCCTGCGGTGATCGAGGCGGCAGACCGTATTATCCTCCCCGGTGTGGGTGCATTTGCCGATGCAAAAGCAAAGCTGGAGGCAACCGGCTTGGTTCCGCTGATCAAGGCAGAAGCAGAGTCCGGAAAGCCGCTGCTGGGCATCTGCCTCGGAATGCAGATGCTTTTTGACCAAAGTCTGGAATACGGTTCCCACGAGGGTCTTGGGCTGATCCACGGAACCGTCTCTCCCATTACCGCCGATCTGCAGACCGGGCTGAAGGTTCCCCACATGGGCTGGAATGCGCTGCACTTCACCCGTCCAGACGATCCGTTGTTTCGTTACATTAAAGAGGGCGATCACGTCTATTACGTTCATTCCTTTTATGCAAAGGATTGTGCGGCAGATACCATCGCCACCTCGGAGTATGGCGTGACCATTACGGGTGCGGTAGGAAAGGGCAAGATCTACGGCACCCAGTTCCACCCCGAAAAGAGCGGTAAGGTGGGGCTCGCCATTCTTTCTGCTTTTGCAGAGCTGTAAGGAGGACGACGATGTATATTTATCCCGCAATTGACCTGAGAGACGGAAAGGTTGTCCGCCTCACCAAAGGGGATTACGACAGAATGGAGGTCTATTCCTCCGATCCTACCGACATCGCTCGCAGCTTCCGCCAAGCAGGTGCTACCCACCTGCACGTCGTCGATCTGGACGGCGCAAAAGACGGCAAGCTTTGCAATTACGATATTATCTCAAAGCTCGTCGCAGAAGATCTCTTCGTGGAGGTTGGCGGTGGGATTCGCGACGAGGCTCGTATAAAAGCCTATCTGGATGCAGGCGTGAGACGGGTGATCCTCGGCTCTGCGGCTATTGAGAATCCCGGATTTGCCGCCAAAATGGCAAAAAAATACGGAGATGCAATTGCTGTCGGCGTAGATGCCTCCGAAGGAAAGGTCGCCATCCACGGATGGAAAACCATTACCGGCGTTGATTCCCTGGATTTCTGCGAAAAACTGGTAAAAAACGGCGTTACGACCGTGATTTACACCGATATTTCCAAGGACGGCACTCTTTCGGGCACTAATCTGGAGATCTACCGCCAGCTGTCCGAGATTGAAGGACTGTCGGTCATTGCATCGGGCGGCATTACCTTTGAGCACGAGATCGCAACCCTTCGGGAGATGAACCTCCACGGTGCAATCCTCGGAAAGGCACTCTACACGGGTAAACTGGATCTGTCTCGTGCCATTGCCATCGGAGAGCGAGGTGAAGTTCTGTGACCACCAAACGAATCATCCCATGTCTTGATATCAGAGACAGCAAGGTAGTCAAAGGAACCAATTTTGAAGGAATCCGTGAGGTCTGCGATCCCGTAGAGCTAGCTGCACTGTACAGCGAAGCAGGTGCAGACGAGCTGGTGTTCTATGACATTACCGCTTCCTTTGAAGGAAGAAAGCTTTTTACCGATATTCTCAAACGGGTTGCATCCCGAATCTTCGTCCCGCTCACCGTTGGCGGAGGAATCAACACCGTCGAGGATTTTGATCGTGTCCTCAATGCAGGCGCAGACAAGGTCAGCGTAAATTCTGGAGCTCTGCGCAATCCCGATCTCATCGGCTACGCGGCTCAAAAGTACGGCGACCAATGCGTCGTCCTTTCCATGGACGTAAAGCGCGATCCCGACGGTCGCTTTGCCGTCTATTCCAAAGGCGGAAGAGAACGCACCCTCCGCGAGGCGGTACAGTGGGCAAGGGAAGGACAGGAGCGCGGCGCAGGCGAAATCGTGGTCAACAGTATAGACACCGACGGTGTGAAGCGCGGATTTGATCTGGAGATGCTACGCGCGATCTCCGAAGCAGTCACTATTCCCGTGATCGCGTCCGGCGGTGCAGGTTGCATCGAGGATTTTACCACGCTGTTCAAAACCCTCCCACGCGTGGATGCGGGGCTTGCAGCATCGATCTTCCACTTTGGAGAGGTGTCTATCCTCGATTTGAAAAAACAGCTTCGTGCAGCGGGCATTGAAATGCGCCTGTGATACGAGCAATATAAATCTATCTATAAGGAGTCAATCATGATTTTCATCAACGAATTGAAATTTGACGAAAAAGGCTTGATTCCTGCCATCGTGCAGGATTATTATACTCGTGAGGTGCTGACGCTGGCATATATGAGCCGCGAAAGCCTCGAGATCAGCATGGATAAGGAGCTGACCTGCTTCTTCTCCCGTTCCCGTCAGGAGCTTTGGCTCAAGGGTGCGACCTCGGGCAACTATCAGCACATCGTGTCCATCGAAGCGGATTGCGACCGTGATGCGCTGGTGGTCAAGGTCATCAAGGACGGCCCCGCTTGCCATACCGGTACGGAGTCCTGCTTCTCCGATTATCTCTTTATCAGCGACAAGAAAAATCCCTTCTCCATGGATGCGCTCTACCGTCTCATCGAGGGACGCAAGATCGAAAAGAAAGAGGGGAGTTATACCACCTACCTCTTCGAAAAGGGAATGGATAAGATCCTGAAAAAGGTTGGCGAGGAGTGTGCCGAGGTCATCATCGGTGCCAAGAACAGCAGGGAAGAGACGATCTACGAGATCGCCGATCTTGCTTATCACGTGATGGTGCTGATGGTAGAGATGGGCATTTCCCTCAACGACATTCGTGCCGAGCTTGCATCCCGTCACGTGGTAGACCACAAGGTAAAGCAGGAGACTATGAAATAATTGCGGCAGGCTGTGCCGCTTGATCCGAAAGGAGACATAAAATGTACAGAAAGCTAACCTATCACAGATCGTTAGAGGTGCTGCACAAAGGTTGCGAAGAGCCCCGTGCATACTTCGTTCCTTATTCCAACGAGGTGTCGGCTCTTCGCGGTGTTCGGGACGAAAGTGCTCTTTTCCAGAACCTTTGTGGTACGTGGGATTTTCATTATTACGCTACTCCTGCCGATCTTCCCGATTTTACTGCTCCCGATTTTGCTACCGAATGGGATGATCTGACCGTTCCCATGAACTGGCAGATGGCGCTGGGACGCGGTTATGACGTTCCCAATTATACCAACGTCAATTATCCGTTCCCCTGCGACCCTCCTCACGTTCCCGATGACAATCCCTGCGGACTGTATCATCGCACATTTACCCTTCGTCCGGGCATGGAAGGGAAGAAGGTGTACGTCAATTTCGAGGGTGTAGATTCCTGCTTCTATCTTTACGTCAACAATCAATTTGCGGCCTACAGCCAGGTCAGCCACATGACCAGCGAGATAGAGATTACCCCCTATCTGCAGGCGGGCGAAAACGATCTGAAGGTGCTGGTGTTCAAGTGGTGCGACGGCTCCTATCTGGAAGACCAGGATATGTGGCGTATGTCGGGCATCTTTCGCGAGGTCTATCTTCTGTATCGCTCCGACAATCGCATTACCGATTATTTCGTCCATACCGATCTGTCGGAGGATTTCAAAACAGCAACCGTATCCTGCGATCTCACCATGTGCGGAGATCAGCTACCTGATTGGAAGTTCTACGATATGACCGGCAAGCTGCTGGCAGAGGGTAACGGAATCCCCCGTATTCAGCTGAACGCACCGAATCTGTGGTCGGATGAATCGCCTTATCTCTACAAGCTGGTGCTGTTCTGCGGCGGCGAAGTGATCTGTCAGCAGGTGGGCATTCGCAATATCGTGGTGAAGGATAAGGTCGTTTACGTAAACGGTCAGAAGATCAAGCTGCGCGGTGTTAACCGTCACGACAGCCATCCTGAGCTGGGACACGCTACTCCCATGGATCATATGATCCGTGATCTGATGGTGATGAAACGGCATAACGTCAATGCGATCCGTACCTCCCACTATCCCAACGATCCTCGCTTCACCGAGCTGTGTGACCGTTACGGCTTCTTCGTCGTGGACGAGGCGGATCTGGAAGCACACGGTATGTGGGCATACGGTGATCAGGACTTCGTCAGCCACGATCCTGCTTGGCGTGAGGCATACGTCGACCGCGCTCAAAGAATGGTGGAACGGGACAAGAACCATCCCTCTATCCTGATCTGGTCGCTGGGCAACGAGGCGTTCTACGGCGACAATCACCGTGCAATGTCTGCTTATATTAAGTCCCGTGACAAGAGCCGTCTGGTGCATTACGAGGGCTGCAACGCAGGCTGGAAGGGCTACGATCAGGAGGTAGAATATCTGGATATCGAAAGCCGGATGTACCCCGATCCCAATTACTGTAAGAAGTATTGCGAGGACGAGGGCTATAAGCTTCCCTTCTTCCTGTGTGAATATTCGCACGCGATGGGCAACGGTCCCGGCGACCTGAAGGAATATTGGGACGTGATCTGGTCCCACGACAATTTCCTTGGCGGCTGTGTTTGGGAATTTATTGACCATTCGGTCACCATCGACGTGAACGGTAAAAAGGGCTATACCTACGGTGGAGACTTTAACGATCATCCAAACGACGGCAACTTCTGCGTAGACGGTCTGGTTTACCCCGACAGAACGCCACACACCGGACTTTTGGAGCTGAAGGCTGTGATCGCACCCTTGGCCATTGAAGCTACAGACGATCCCTGCCGCTATATCGTCCGCAACCGCCGATATTTCACCGATCTGTCCGATCTGGAAGTGATCTGTACATTGAAAGCAGACGGCAAGACGGTTGGCTCCGAGCGTCGCAATCTGTCCGCCGCTCCCCAGTCCACCGAAGAGCTCACCCTCCACATGGACGGTCTGATGGTAGGCACTGCTACCTTAGATTTCACGGTAGTGCAGAAGTACGAAACGCCTTGGGCGGATGCGGGCTATGAGGTCACCAATATTCAGCATATTCTGCCTTCTGTTGCTAAAGAGGCCAAAATTTCTTTGCTGACTGCTCCCATCACCGTTACTGAAGCGGCTAAAACGCTGACCATTTCGACCGGCACTACAGCATACACCTTCGACACCTTCCACGGTGCGCTGATTGGAATCAACGAATCCGGAACCGAGCTGCTGACCGCTCCGGTCAAGCCTACCGTATGGCGTGCGCCCACCGACAATGATAAGAATATCCGTTGGAGATGGCAGGATTACGGCTTCCATAGAGCGTTCACTCGCTTGGTTAAGGCGGAGATTACCGAGAACACCTCTGATCACGTGACCTATACCACGGTTATTTCTTTGGGTGGCTACACCAGAAAGCCGATTTTGCAGGCTGAAATCGCCTATACCGTGACCGCAGACGGTGTTCTGTCGATCTCGCAGAAGGTTGATGTCAATGCTTATGAGGATCGTTTCCCCTTCTTACCCCGCTACGGCTTGATCTTCACGCTGCAGGAGGGCTTCGAAGCACTGGATTATTTCGGTTACGGACCTCACGAAAGCTATTGGGATAAGCATAGATCCTGTAGATTGGATCGCTTTACCACAACCGTTACTGACAACTTCGAGCCTTATGTTCGTTCCCAGGAGAACTCCTCCCATTGGGGCAGTGAATGGTGCATGGTATCGACCAATACCGGCCTCGGATTGTACGTTACCTCGGACGGTGCGTTCTCCTTTAACGCACAGCATTATTCTGCCGAGACGCTGGACAAAACGCCTCACGACTATGAGCTGGTGCCCGATCAGTGCACCTACCTTACCGTCGACTATAAGCAGAGTGGCGTCGGCTCCAATTCCTGCGGCCCTTCCTTGGATGAGCAGTATCGTCTCAGCGAGCGCTCATTCTCTCACACCGTTTATCTGAAGCCCGTACGGACCTGCAGCGTTGATCCCTTTGAACTGAATTCGCTTCTGAAAACAAAATAAACACCAAAATACTCCCGACCAACGGTCGGGAGTATTTTGGTGTTATTCAGCTTCAACGGCTCCGCCGTCTTTGTGCTTGATCAAAAGCTCACCAAGCTCTTTCAGAGAAGTCTCCCAGTTGGAAACCTGACGCTTGATGGTCTTGTTGGTGATCTTTTCGCAATTTCTGTAGATGTGAATGATGTTGTCGATGGAGTTACCCCATGCAACGACGAAGTCAGTGGTGATATTGCTGTGGATCAGGTCAATCATTTCAGCAGCCTCGGAGTCATTGGTGTACTGCTTCTTCAGCGCACCCTCGTAGTACTGAGGCATTACGTCCTTGGAGCTGTAAGCACACAGAAATTCCAGTGTAGCTGCTGCCTGACGAACCTTAGGAGTGCAGTAGGTGATACCGAAGATGGTACAGCCGTCGTGCAGACCGGTGATATAGTTGGTCTGGTTCTCATCATACTTAGGAGCAGGAATGATGTAGAAGTCCTCGAACTCGGACAGGTAAACCTCAGCCTGGAACAGCTTGTTTACGTGGAATGCAATAGTGCCGTTAGCGAATGCAGGCATTACCGTCTGTGAGTCACTGTACTGATATTCAAATGCAGTGCTCAAGTGAGTCAGTTCATAGATCTTGTTTGATACGTCGAAGGAGTGGGTGTTGTTGAAGGTTAGCAGGATCTCGCCGGTAGCAGGATCTCTGTAGGTGAACTGCACGCCGCAAGCCAGTGCCAGACCGTCGATGGGGTCGTTGGTCTCAAAGCCGTAGCCAAAGGTGTCCTCTGCATCTGGCTCGTTGGCAACGGCACCGTCGTCAACGTAGATCTTTCCTGCCATCTCGATCAGCTTATCAATGGTCCACTGACCGTCACGAGCGATCTTGTAGATGGAGCCGTAATCAGCTTCCAGGTTGTCTCTGTAAAGAGCGGAGTTAACGAAAGTACAGTACATACCGCCGATGTAACGGAGAGCGATGTCACCGGTGATCCAGTAGTATGCGCCCTGATAGG
>JAFTKV010000301.1 GCA_017453085.1 Clostridia bacterium | reverse complement strand
TAGAGTATCGCCACCAATTCGAACCCCTCTGTCCACAAAGCAGCTACCATACATCCAATCGTCAATCCGATCAGCAGATATAAATACGACCTGCCGAGAATAAACTGCTCGATCCGCCTCATCATACAGTCTCGCGGTTCTTCATCTCCCGCTCTACCGCCTCGATGCGCGCCGCAAGGGGCGGATGGCTGTATTCCAGCACCACATAGGCAGGCGAGGGGGACAGATGCGCAAAATTTTCCTTGGCGAGCTTCTTGAGTGCGGTGATCATTGCCGCACCGTAGCCCTCCTGCACCGCCTGACGGTCGGCACGGTATTCGGCGTGACGGCTATTTGCATTGATCACGATGCCGATCAAGGGCATGAACAGCTCCAGCGCAAGGCCCAGCAAAATGTAAGCAAAGCCGTAATTGCATCCGGCAAAGCCAAACTCGGTGTAAAGCACGGGATAGCTCACTGCCAGCCATGCCGCAACGCCCATCAGCAGATAGTTGCAAAGGTTCATGATCTGCTGCTTCAACACGTCTTTGTGGATGCCGTGCCCCATTTCGTGAGCGAACACGGCACAGATCTCGTCGCTGCTCATGGCCCTCACCAGATTATCGTAGAGCACGATGGTCTTCATCTTGCCCAAGCCGGTAAAATAAGCGTTGAGCTTGGTGGTACGGCGAGAAGCGTCCATCACCTCGATGGCACGAACCTTGTAGCCGTGCTTTTCCATCAGACCCAGCAAGCGATCCTTCAGCTCACCCTCCTCCAAGGGGGTGAACTTGTTACCGAGCCGACTGAAAAAGGGAAACAGGAAGCTCATCAGCAAGGAGAAGAGGAACATACCGCCCGCAAAAACAGGGATCATAAAGTCGCCCGCCACCTGATGCGCCACCGCATACAGTCCCACCAGCAGCATCGACAGCAAAAATCCTGCGATCAGCGAGCGGATCTGGTCAACGATAAAGGTCTTTTTGGTGGAACGGTTGAAGCCGTATTTCGCCTCGATGACCATGGTATCCACGTAAGAGGTCGCCACGCCTGCAAGCGTCCCTGCACCTACCTCCAGCAAGATAATGGCCAGTGCCTGCCACAATCCGCCTTCGGGAAACAGTCCCGCAAACGCCGCGTATGCGTCGGTTGCCAACAGTCCCACGCTGAGCGCGCAGGAGATGGCGATGGCAATCATCTGCAGACGGCATTTTTCACGGCTGTACGCCTTCCACCGCAGATAGGTCTCGGCGTCGTACACGTCTGCCACGCACTCGGGCGTGGGATTACCCGCCGAGCGGTACTGCACGATCTGCAGGATCATGCTGTACAGCTTTGCCACGATACAAATCAATATAATCGCAATTTTCATTATTTTTCCACCTTTCGGGTTATTGGTTTCAGTATAGCACACCCCCGCCGATTTGTCAACCGAAAGACGCAAAAAGAGCGCATCCCGCAAGGAAATGCGCCCGAAAAGCTTATTCTTTTGCGCCCAGCACGATCTCGGAACGCGAGGCGTAGACCACCTGTCCGTGATGCTCGCCATCTGCAAGGCCGGCCGATCCGCTCAGCCGTGTACCGTCCTCCAGAATGATATAGTGATTCTTCGTATAGCTGACGACCTCAAACTCACCCGTATAAACCACGTAATCCTTGGCAAAATAATCGCTCCAGCCCGGAATCACGCACAGCGCAAGATCGACCACCAGCATACCCACGAGCAGGAGTCCGATCAAAGCATCCTCTATGATTGCCATTCTGCGCGCCTTGCGCCGCTTTTTCTCTCTCCGAGAGAGCTTTTTCAGTCGTTTTTGCGCCTTGGGATCATCCTCTCCCCGCGCCTCGATCGCCTCGATCCGCCGACGGTCCGATCGCTGGGGAAAGAAATCCTCTATCGCATTTTTCAGCCAAAAAGCCCCCAGCACGATCAGTCCAACGGCAACCGCCGTAAAGATGACCGTCAGCACCAGTAATTTGCTTTCGTTGATGGGAATGTTATCATATGTATTCATTAAGCATTTTCCTTTGCAGTGTTGATGGAGGCAATCAAGATGCGGCGGATTGATTATACAGATCAACCACAGAAAAGTGAAATATCCTGCGGATGTGCAATATTGCTCCTTCGGCGCAACGCGAAATGAAATTTGCCCACATTCGCGTCAGCGAATATTTCACATTTACGAAGTAAATATTTCACGCAGTAAGCGGAGCGTCTGCATTTCACTTGCCCGCAAGGGCAAATTTCGTTGAAAAGAAACACCATTTGTCTAAAAGACAAATGGTGTTTCTTTTCATGGCGCGCCCTAGAGGATTCGAACCTCTGACCTACCGGTTCGTAGCCGGGCACTCTATCCGCTGAGCTAAGGGCGCACATCGATTGCCTAAATATAATAGCACAAACGATGCCGCTTGTCAAGCCCTTTTTGAAAAATTTTTGAAAAAGTTTTTTCAAAAAGGGCTTCACGACGCTTCGGACTTTCTGCCCTGCTTGGAGCGGGAAATGCGGGAGAGAATGATCCAGATCGCCGCTACGAATGCGCCCAGCAACAGGGTCGCACCTGCGATGCGCAGCCACATTCCGTCGGAGGTATCACTGCCGTCGGTGGACAGACCGTACTGCTCTGCCACCTCTGCCGCCAGCGGATTCTCACTCACGTCCAGATGCAGATTGCCGCAGCCGGCAAAGGCATCGGTGCCGATCTCGGCAAGCGTAGCGGGAGCCTTCAGCGCACGCAGCTTGCTGCAGCCCTGGAATGCCCGATCCTCTACCGCCGCAAGGCGGTCGGAAAAGATCACGTCCGCAAGCTCGGTGCAGCCCTGGAACGCCTCCAGACGGATCACCGTCACCCCCGGGGCCTCCACGCTCTCCAGCATCTCGCAGTCCGCAAACGCCGCTTCGCCGATCTCGGTGACCGTCTCGGGCAGGATCACCTCCTGCAGGCGGGGCTGGGAGGCCAAGGCATTGTCCGCAATCGCAACCACGGTATAGCCGTCGATCTGCTCGGGCACCTCCAGCGTGTCGGGATCGCCCTGATAGCCCTTGATCGTCACGCCGCCGTCCACCTCTTCATAGGTAAACTCCGCCAGCGTATTGTCCCGAAAGCGCAGCACCAGCAATAGAATGATCGCCGACAGCGCAATCAGTGCGGCGGTCAGCAGTATTTTATGTCGCAGTTCGTCTTTGCGATCCATAGGAAGACCTTCTTTCTCACTTCTATACCGTTATTGTATCACACCGCCTCCCTTCTGTAAAGCCCGCAAATGTAAATTTTGCAAGAACTGTTTGAGCGATCGTCCTGCGGTCGATACTCCGCTCAAGAACGCCACGAAGGAGACCGATATGAACCTGTCCGGCCATTACGAACAAGACCGTCAACGCCTGAAAGAGGCCTGCGGCTTTGGCAAATGCTTTGACATCAGGGAGCGCACGCTGACCCTTGGGGAGCGCTGTGCCACCCTGCTCTACCCCGCCTCCATGACCTCCTCCGAAAGCCTGGAGCGGATGCTGGCCGCCTATCTGGGCTGTCCCGTGAAAGCCGAGGACACGGCCGACTCCTATACCGCCCGCTGTCTGGTGGTGGGCAATCTGACCATGACCGCTTCGGTCGACGATGCCGCGGCAGAGGTGCGGTCTGGCAGCTCGGTGCTGCTGGTGGAGGAATTTGACCGTCTGATGGTCACAGACACCAAGTCCATCCCCTCCCGCGGGATCACCGAGCCCCAGCACGATCAGGTGCTCCGCGGGGCAAGAGAGGGCTTTACCGAGCATCTGTTGGAAAACACCGCCATCCTGCGGCGGCGGCTGCCAACCCCCGACCTCCATCTGGAGCTGCTAAAGGTGGGGGAGTGTTCGCCCACCAATCTGATCCTCTGCTTCGTGGAGGGGCGGGCGGAGGATCGCTACGTGAACGCCATCCGCGACAAGATCAAGGCGATCAAGGTCGATGCCCTCTCCCTGGGGCAGGAGTCGCTGGCGGAGTGCCTGATCCGCCGCAAATGGTACAATCCCTTCCCCAAATTCCGCTACACCGAGCGTCCCGATGCGGCGGCGGCGATGCTGCTGGAGGGATCGGTGCTGATCCTCTGCGACGCCTCTCCCCAGCTGATGGTTTTGCCCGTTGGCATCTTCGATTTCGTTCAGGAGACCGACGACTTCTACTTTCCGCCCCTGCTGGGCACCTACCTGCGGTTTGTGCGAGGCGTGATCTTCCTGCTCTCGCTGTTTCTGACGCCGCTATGGTATCTGCTGATCAAAAATCCCGATTGGATCCCCGATTGGCTGGCGTTTATCAAGCTTTCCGAGCCGCCGGTCTTTCCTATCCTTCTTCAGCTTTTGCTGGTGGAGTTCACCATCGACGGGCTGAAGCTGGCATCGCTGAACACGCCCAATATGCTGGGCAATTCCCTTTCGGTGGTGGCAGGTCTGATCCTGGGCGACTTTGCCATCCAGGTAGGCTGGCTGGATCCGGAGGTGATCCTCTATATGGCCTTCGTATCCATGGCAAACTTCGCACAGCCCTCCTTTGAGCTGGGGTACGCCTTCAAATTCATGCGGATCCTGCTGCTGGCGGCCACGGCACTCTTCAACGTCTGGGGATTCTTCATCGGCCTTGCGGCGATCCTTTTGCTGATCGGGCTGAACAAAACGGTGGACGGCAGCCGCAGCTATCTCTACCCCGTGATCCCCTTTAACAGGGATGCCTTCCTGCGCCAATTCTTCCGCACCAAGCTCCGCAGCAAGTCGGGGTAAGCATTCACGCCCTCACGTAACGAAAAAGCTTCGACAAAATCCCGCAAATTCACCCATCTGCGCGGGGAAAAGCTGCCGAAAATCATCATATTAACCATTTACAAAAGCCGTTTCCTATGCTATAATATGTGAATAACGATCCATTGCGAAACGAGGCTTTCACCCTATGAAGAAAAGTGCAAGCGAGCTGTCGATGGAGCTTTCCAAGCTGGCGCAGCTGTGCCAGGAAAACTCCACTATCGATTCATCTCTTTATCAAAAACACGACGTCAAGCGCGGTCTGCGCGATAAGGAAGGCAAAGGTATTCTCACCGGCTTGACCCAGATCGCTACCGTCCTCCAGCACAAGGAGGTGGACGGCAAGCTGGTCCCTGCTGACGGCAGGCTTTATTACCGCGGCATCAACGTAAACGACCTGATCGCCGGTGCCCGCAGAGAAGGTCGCTACGGCTTTGAGGAAACGATCTTCCTCCTGCTGTTCGGCAAGCTGCCCACTGCAGAGGAACTATCGGATTTCACCGATATTCTGGCCACCCAGCGCAAGCTGCCCAAGAATTTCGACCGCGACGTCATCATGAAGGTGCCCACCGCAGACATCATGAGCTCGCTGGTGCGCTGCATCATGACCCTCTCCTCCTACGATAAGCGGGCAACCGACACCTCCATCGAAAACGTCACCCGTCAGTGCATCGACCTGATCGCGGTAACGCCCCTGCTGGCGGTTTACAGCTACCACGCCTTCCGTCATTACCGTCTGGAGAAGCCCCTGTATATTGCGCCTCCGCTGGAGAATCTCTCTACCGCAGAGAACATCCTCTATATGCTCCGCCCCAACGGCAAGTACAGCCCGCTGGAGGCCCAGATGCTGGACGCCGCCCTCACCCTCCACGCCGAGCACGGCGGCGGTAACAACTCCACCTTTACCATGCACGTGGTCACCTCCTCCGGCACCGACACCTACTCTGCGGTTGCCGCGGCACTCTGCTCTCTGAAAGGACCCAAGCACGGCGGTGCCAACATCAAGGTGGTGCAGATGTTTGAAGATCTGAAGCGAAACGTCTCCGATTGGAGCGACGATCGTCAGATCGAGGAATATCTGGTGGGTCTGCTCCGCAAGAAGGGATTTGACCACTCCGGCCTCATCTACGGTATGGGTCACGCCGTTTACACCATCTCCGACCCCCGTTGCCGTCTACTGAAGCAGTACGTGAAGGAGCTGTCCGAGGAGCTGGGCTATCAGAAGGAGTTCGCCCTTTACGAGAAGGTGGAGGAAATGGCTCCCCGTCTGATGGCACAGGAGCGCAAGCTGCTGAAGCCGGTCAGCGCCAACGTGGACTTCTACAGCGGCTTTGCCTATCGGATGCTGAAGCTGCCCACCGAGCTGTTCACGCCCCTCTTCGCCGCCGCCCGTATCGCCGGCTGGAGCGCACACCGTCTGGAGGAGCTGATCAGCGGCGGAAAGATCATCCGTCCCGCTTACCTCAGCGTTATCGACGAGCAGCCTTATTACCCTCTTTCAGAAAGATAAAAGAAATTTTCTTCAAATCGTCACCCGAAATTCACATTTGGGTGACGATTTTTCAGATTGTTTTTAATATTATGCGGTATAATATTTTCAAACCTGTATATCTGAAAGGAGATATAACATTATGCGTATTCTGATCGTAGAAGACGAACTGAAGCTGGCTGAGGCACTGTCCCAGATCCTCACCAAAAACCGCTATGGCTGCGATATCGCCACCGACGGTGAGACCGGTCTGGACATGGCTATGTCGGGCATCTACAGCATGATCCTGCTGGACATTATGCTGCCCAAGATGAACGGTATGGACGTGCTCCGCCGTCTGCGCTCCTCCGGCATCACCATCCCCGTGATCCTGCTGACCGCAAAGGGCGACCTGAGCGACAAGGTCAACGGTCTGGACGCCGGTGCGGACGATTACCTCACCAAGCCCTTCCAGAGCGAGGAGCTGATGGCTCGTATCCGTGCCCTCTCCCGCCGCAACGCAGAGCTGATCCCCGAAACCATCCTGTCCTTCTCCGACACCACCCTGAACCTCTCTACCTACGAGATCACCTGCGGCGACCGCAGCATCCGTCTGGGTCTGAAGGAGATGGGCATTGCCGAAATGCTGATGCGCAGCGGCAAGCGGATCGTTCCCAAGGAAGAGATCCTGGTCAAGGTATGGGGCTACGACACCGAGGCCGAATACAACAACGTTGAGGTCTACATTTCCCTGCTCCGCAAGAAGCTGAAGCACATCCACGCCAACATCAGCATCTGCACCGTCCGCGGCGTAGGCTATAACCTCTATCCCGGCATCTTCGAATGAACCGAAGCCCGTTCTGGCGGCTTCGACTGAAGTTTATCGTCATCAGCATGAGCCTGCTCCTGCTGTTTCTGGCGATCGTATGTGCGTCGGTATTTGCCGCCATGTCCCATTCGCTGATGCAACGCAGCGAGGCCGTGCTGGATTATACCGCCGAGTTGATCCGCACAGGGCAATATATCAAAAACGGAGCGGGCGTCAAGCCCTCCTCCCCTCCTGCGGCAGACCTGCCCGGAGAGCGTGCCAATGCGGGCTCCGATCCGGAAACCGAGGCTCTGCGCAAGCAGGAGTGGATGCTCCGTCACGGCAACGTTCACCTGGATGCGATCCTGCTGGAGCACGTCGTCTCCATCTACGTGGACGATGACGGCAAGATCCTGCGGATCCTGCAAAACGGTGTCAGCGACAGCGATTATGCGGACGCGGTGGGCAGCAAGCTGAAATCCTTTCTGGGGGAGACCCCCGACGGAGACGGCACCGCCACGCTGGACGGCTCCACCTTCCGCTATAAGTGCTACACCATCGGCAAGCAATCCCTGTGCCTGATGGTCAACTGCGACGGTGACAGCGCCAGCGTAAGTCAGCTGCTGCTGATTTTAGGCAGTATCGGTCTGGTAGCCATCATATTGCTGCTCTGCCTGAGTTATTATCTGTCGGGGCGTGCCATCAAGCCGCTGGAGAACAGCTGGAAGCAACAACAGCAGTTCATCCACGACGCATCCCACGAGCTGAAAACGCCGCTGGCGGTGATCTCCACCAACATCGAGGCCATCCGCGGCTGCCCGGAGGACACCATCGCCCAGCAAGACAAGTGGCTCTCCTATATCGCCGATGAGGCCGCAGATATGCGAAATCTGGTAAACGATATGCTGACCCTTGCCAAGGGCGACACCCCCGTGCGGAGCGAACAGGTAGCGATCACCTTCTCTCTCAGCGACGTGGTGGAGGAAGCGGGACTGCTCATGGAAGCCAACGCACTGGAGG
>JAFTKV010000300.1 GCA_017453085.1 Clostridia bacterium | reverse complement strand
TTAACGCTGCCTACGCTTCCGAGATAGCCGTTGTTGAATCTGTGCACCTGGATCAAATAAGTATCCGCTCCTGCCGCCTTTTCGATATGGACGTTGTACGCCTTGATCTGGTCAAGACCGTCCTTCGCACCGGTAGCAAAGAGATAGATACCGTTATTCAGAGCACCGTTTGCGGTCAGAGGAGCAAAGCTTGCATCTACCGTATAGGGAGCCTTGAGGTTCAGACCCAGCATCAGCTTGTGCTCACCGGGAGCGGGAACTACCAGCTTGCCGTCTTCTACCGTCATCTGACCGCTTTCAGAGACATACTGACCCAGTCCTTCCAAATCTCCTGCGTCGTTGAAGTTATTCTGATACTCGTTGCCTTCCACGGAATAGTTTTCATTGGCAACCTTATCGGCTTCTTCAATCGTATCGTAGAGTTCAAAATACATACCGTATCTGGAATGGAAGATCTGATTGAAGGGAACAAAGGTAAGATCGCCTTGATTCTTGGTAGAAACGATCACAGTGATGTTGCCCTTCTCATCGAAGGAAACCTTGGTGCACTCGCTCAGATCGCCTGCCAAAACCAGTTTGTCGGTGATAGAACCCGTATATGCGGTACCCCAGTTTTTGTGGGAGTCCTGGGCGTCGTATACGTTTTCGTTGCCCAGATCTGCAACCAGCAGCATAGGACCGTACATCAGCGCATAGCTGTTTTCATTGCCTGCCAACAGCTCCCAACGGAAGGTGAAGGGAACGCTGTATTCGATGGTATCGCCCACTTTGTAATTGCGGGTGATATTGATATAGCCGTTTTCAGCGGTAAATTGATAGGTTTCTCCGTTGATCTTGACACCGACTGTAGCAGGATCTGCATAATCGGGGATTCGAATGGAAACGGTAAATTCACCTGCAGAGCCAACGGTAAGCAAAGTCTTCTGATCGGTGAAGAAGTTACCGCTCTGTACCAGCTTGATACCGTCGGGAGTGGTGATCTCAGAGGGATAGAACATATTGACGATGACCTCGTTCTCTGCAGTATAATAAATACCTTGGGTCAGCTTTGCAAAGCTTTCCTGACCGGTACTGCAGCAGCACTCGAAGCAATTGTTCTTGGAGAGATAGATCTTGTACAGACCGAATTCGGTATTGACGAGATAGGTCTTCAAACCGGTATCGGGCGCCATAGATGCCAAAATATGGTTGGTATAGGCTCTGTCATAATAATCGGCATATTGCTTCTCGCCGGTCCATCTGTACAGATAATCCGCATACTTCAAAAGATTGTAGGTACAGCAAGTCTCACAGGTTTCCTTGTCTGCCTTCAGAACGCCTGCCTGATGCCAGTGCTCGTACAGACTCGTGCCACCCAGAGAGTAAACGCGATCCATAATCATTTCGAAGCCGTTGATGGCAATCTGTTTGTAATACTCGTTACCGGTGGCTTCGTACGCCGCACAGCACCCCAGGAATTTAACCACCCAAGTGTTTGCGTGACAGTTGATCAGAATATCCTCGTTGTTATAAATTCTGGCGAAGAATTTTTCTTCTTCAAAGAATCTTGCCAGCTGAATATGCTGAGGATCTTTGGTAATGCTGTAAATCTCGTAGAACTCTTCAGACACACCGCCGTACTCAACACCCAAAATCTTGTAACGAGTAGTCTCGTCACGGCCTTCGGTCATATAGGTAGCCCAATCGCACCAGCCCAGCATCATCTCGTATGCAAGAGAGGAAATCTCTTCATCTTCCACACACTGCGATACGTCCAGCAGCATCTGAATGGTCTTGTGTCCAATATACCAAGGTACGATAACCTGATTTCCGTATTTGTCTGTCCATCTGCCTTCTTCAACCGCATGGAACCAGTCGGTAGGAATAGCGCCCACGTAGCCCGCTTCCTCGGGACACAGAATCGCATAAGCGTCTTGGCACTTCTTCAGCTCGGTGATCATATAACGAAGCCGTTCCAAAGGAGTCTCGCCGTTATAGGAATAGTCGGGCATAGTCAGCGAAGCCTTTGCCAGCGCCAGCATATAATGAGATTCAAACTGACCTTCGCCGCCTGCATTTTCATAGCCCTGCACGCCATTGGTGTCAAGACCGGCCCACTTTCTGTAGTTGGCAAGGATTCTTTCCTTATCCAGCTTCATCATAAAGTCCAGATTGGTTTTCATCAGACCTTCGTAATAGGATCCGTCTTCAAATTGGACAGCGTGAAGCAGGCTCTCAAACACAACCGAAGGATCCTCAATTACAAGGGCTTCTACCTTCAGCTTGATCTTCTTTTCCATCGTCACATTCCCTCGGCTAAGGGTCGCCGTGAGAGTAACCTCGGTATCCTTAGCGGGCTTGGTGACGTAACCACTGTTGGTGATGATATTCTCGTTGGAGGACTTCCAAGTTACTTTCACACCGTCGTCCATATAGGAGGGCAGATTGATCTCAAAGGATTTGCCGTCCCAATCCACAGACAGCTGATTATATGCGGATTTTACCGCCTTATTGTCATCCAGTTCCTTCAGCACGCCTGCCTCGATCATAATTTCCTTTTCGGTCAGTGCGGTCTGATAAATCTGGATATTATCCATCATACCGTTCAGAGGCTTGTCGCCGTAGTAAGTGGATTTACCAAAGGAGTGCTTACTATTCCCTTCCCAGAACATACCGTTCTTGTACTGGAAGTTTTCGGAGATTCCAACCAGTTCGCCGTTGATAAATATTTTGGCGGTAGTTCCTTCAATCGTAACGGCAAAATGAACCCACTCGTCAAAGTAGACACCGCAATTGATGATCTGCTCCACGCCCGTGGTGCAGGAGAGGATAGAGGTATTGGAATTCCCCCACTTGGCTGCAAAAATCCAAGAAGCTTGCGGATGAACACTGAATTCAAAAACTCTGGTCCACATACCGCAGTCCTTATCAATATACAGATCCATTTCAACGGTCACGTTGTTGTGACCGTGCATCGTCTTGGAAGGCATCTGCATAGCGGAACGGTTTTCGGCGACGTTACTGCCGGTGACGTTGCCGTCCAAAATCAGGACGTTACCGCGGCCCTCTACCTTTCCAACGCTTGCGGAGCCCGAGAAGCTACCGTTATAGCCTCTGACCGATTCGGCAAGTCCGTTTTCAAAATCATAACCTGTAGTCAGGAAGTCCTTATAGTTGAACTCGTATTCAGAAGCAATCTGCTCTTCGGTGAGAGCGCTCTTGTAAACACGGATATCCGCAAAGCTTGCTTTGATATCGCCGTCATTCAAGGTAGTTACGAGGGTTGCGCCCAGTGCGATTTTCGCATCTTCCGAATAGAACTGAGATGCAGTAAAATCACCTTTCTTGGAGGTCAACAATTTACCGTTCTGATAGATATTCAAAGCATCCGGGGTAAATTCGTATGCATAGTGAACCCAAGCGTCGTACACGGGAAGCACGTAGCCCGCTTGGGGAACGTTGATCTTCGCAGTAGGATCGCTGCCTTCGAACAAAATGTTGTCTGCATCATTCTTACCGCGCAGAACGGTTCCGTCGATTTTAGCGCAAATATGCAAACCATTGAAGTAGTTGGGGGCATAGGGCATAACGGAGATGAAATTATCATCATCCCCATAAATTTCAAACAGACGTGCCCAGCCTGCTACGTCATTGGGAATTTTGAACCAGCCTGCAACGGTGATGCTCTCGTTGTTCAGCACTTCTCCGTCGATTGCAATATAGTTGGTTCTGGCTGCACCGCCCGAAAGCATCACCGAGGTATTTCCCTTGATTGCGTTTTCGGTGTAGGTATAACCCGCTCCGTTGAGCTGTGCCGCCGGAATATCGGTGGACGCACTGTTTTCACCGCGATTCTTAGGATCGCTGAAGTCGAGCTTGTAGATCAGCTTCGGCGAGGAGGATTCGCTTGCCAGAACACCGGCAGTTACAAGTCCTGCAACGCACAACACAATCGCCATCGAAATAACAGCTATATTTCGGATAAGTTTGCGTTTTTTCATAAAGACACCTCTCTTGATATCATTTATTCAATTTTAACATTTTTTCACAGCTTCGTCAACCGACTGTTGGTTTACTTTTACCAAAGAGTAGTCTCCAAGCCTTGCAAATCAAAAGGCGCCGTATTGGTTACACAACGCCTTTTGCAAAATCTATTCAATTCTTCCGCAAGCGGATGACATTCCAAGATTTGGGGGCCAACACGAGAGCGTTGCCGATTGTCTTTTCCGTGGGAGCGACTGCCAACGGATTCTCTGCCGTGTTGATCGCCTTGAGATCGTCGCACTCCAGCACAGTGTGTCCTACAATCCGATACTCCTCAAATCCTTCCGTACACAGATCCACGGTGCAAGCCTCGTCAAGAGAGCGGTTAACCGCAAAGACCGTGAGGCTCTTCCCGTCCTCGCCGAGAGTGGCGATGGTCTCCACATAGGGGATCTCGGTAAGATTTCCTGCATTGTAAGTGCCGCATTCGCATTCGGTGGCAAGTGCAGTTCCTCTGCCGTAGAGGGAGGCGTGCAGGAAGGGGTAGAAGATGGTCTGTGCCCAAGCGGAGCCACCCGTTTCGGTCATAATGGGAGCGATGACGTTCACCAGCTGGGCAAGGCAGGCAATCTTCACACGATCGGCATTCTTCAGCAGGGTGATCAGGAGACATCCTACCAAGAGCGCATCCTCAAAGGTGTACTCGTCCTCCAAAAGGGGGGGCGCCACCGACCAGCGCTTCACCTTCCGATCCTTTTCGCCACTGTGGAACCAGACATTCCACTCGTCGAAGGAGAGATAGATGTTTTTTTTCGACCGCTTCTCCGCTTTGATCTCGTCGCAGATAGCGGTGGTCTGTTTGATGAACCGATCCATATGCAACGACTGTGCAAGGAAGAGGGGCGTATCGTTGGCGTGATTGTTATAGTAATTGTGGAGCGACAGATAGTCCACCTGATTGTAAGTGTGGCGCAGGACGGTGCGCTCCCACTCGCCCCACAGCGGCATATCCACATTGGAGCTTCCGCAGGCGACCAGTTCGATGGAAGGGTCTACCATTTTCATCACTTTCGCCGTTTCGTAGGCGATTCTGCCATATTCCTCGGGAGTTTTACTGCAGATCTGCCACGGGCCGTCCATTTCGTTGCCGAGGCACCACAGCTTGATACCGAAGGGGGTTTCAAAGCCGTTCTGACGTCGAAGATTTGCGTAATAGGTATCGGTCTCGCTGTTGCAGTATTCCACCAAATTGCGTGCTTCGTCAGGGCCACGAGTGCCCAGATTTACCGCCATCATCACCGATGCGCCGGCACGCTTTGCCCATTCCTGAAACTCGTCGATGCCTACTTCGTTTGTTTCGATACTGCTCCAAGCCAGCTCCATTTTACGTGGACGGCGGGATTTGTCTCCGATGCCGTCCTCCCAATTGTAGCCTGACACAAAATTACCGCCGGGATAGCGCACTACGGGAACTCGCAGCTGCCTCACCAGCTCCAGTACGTCCTGCCGAAATCCCTGATCGTCTGCCGTAGGATGGGTGGGCTCATAAATGCCGCCGTAGACGGCACGTCCCAAGTGTTCGATGAACGAGCCGTAGATACGGTTGTCAATGGGAGACACAATTCGTTGTTTGGAAAAACAAATCTTTGCTTTCATTGTATTTGCTCCTTTCAGAGGGCGAATCACTTCTCTGCTAACTGCATTCGAATCTGTGCAATGCTGTGAGCAGGCAGAACGATTTCCATTGCATTCTCCTTGGTGTTAACCTCAAGCTCACTGATTGCAAATACCGTACCAGGCACTACCTCGTCGGCGTGGTACAGCTCTGCTGACAGCAAAGCACCGCAGCCATTCAGCATAAATCTCTTCGTTTGATCGTAAGAGCGATTGACCAGCGTGCAGGTAACCACTCCATCCTTCTGCGTCGCCGTTACGTCGGGCTGGAGCGCGCAGATCATCGCACCTGCGTGGTGCTTCATCAGCGAAAAGACCTGTCCCACGGGCGAAAGCTCCGCACGATCGGGATAGACCTTGATGGCGCCCTCGTTCACCGATTCGAAGTGACAGGCGATCATCACGCCAAACTGCGTGGCGTTCTGGAAAAGCATATTCTGGAATGCGGCGGCAAAAATGCCCTCCGCAACGCTTCCCGGACGGTACCAAGCGTACCAAGCGTTCCACTCATCAAAGGAAATGCTGACGGGTGCATCTCCCAGCTGCTCTCGCAAAACACGCATACAGTCCACGTTTTCCTTGTTTGCCGCATCCACCAGCGCGATATAATCCTCCTTGCGATGGGCGCCGTTCATAAACGGCGGGAAGCGGGTATAATGATGCAGGGATACCACGCCGGAAATATCTGCCAACGCTTTGGCAGAATAATTCGCCCATTCTTGATTGGGATAAGGTCCTGAGGAACAGAGAGTCAGCTCAGGAGTAACCTTCAGCATCTCTTCGGCGTGCTTACGCACCACCTTGGCATAAACGTCAGCGGTGTTGGCACCCTCCATATGACCGTAGCCTGCCTCGTTGCCCAGCGACCAGAACTGCACGTGATAGGGTTCGGGATGCCCTCGCTCCGCACGGAGCTTGCCGTAGGGCGTAGTCTCGTCGCCGTTACAATATTCCACCCACTCTGCGCTCTCTACAGGGGTATTCCAAGTGGGATTGATGGTAATAAAGGGTTCAGCACCAATCTCACGGCAAAGTGCGATGAAATCATCGGTGTTCATTTCGTGAAAATCGTAGCCGTCGCTGTGGGGCTGAGTTTCCAACCACAGATAAGATTGCAGAGGCGACCGCATATGACGGGGCAAAAGACCGTCCTTCCAATGGTATTCCCCTGCGAAGTTGCCGCCCGGCCAGCGAAGCAGACGAATGCCCAGCGCCTTAATCTGCTCGATCACATCCAGACGCATTCCACGGAAGTTTTCCTTGAGCATCAGAGAGACGGCGCCGATCATCACAGTGGAGGGCGTATCAAAGGTGATTTCCAAGCGGGCTTCGGCATCATCCCGGGATGCGGTAAGGATCAGCGTCTGTTCTTGCCAATCTCCCGTGGAAGCGACCAGCGTTTTGCTGTCGTACACCGAGCGATCGCCTCCGATGAGCCGTACGGTCAGTACCGTTTCCACGGTAGCGTGAACGGCAATGCAAAATTCGTAGTCTGTGCCTCCGTGAACGTACAGATCCTTCTGTCCGATGCCTGCAGTTTGATTCGTATAGCTGGTAACGTACTGGGCGTTGCGCTCGTGGCTTCGGTGCATCCGATAGCCCTCTGCGTGTCTGGTATAGGGCATACCAAACGAGAGATACTCGCCCTGTGTTCCGAAGCTGCAGAAGGTTTGCTCTCCAATAGCATACCATTCATGAGCACAGCCATAACGCCCCGGCTTCCCTGCGAATTTCCGATTGCGCAGAAGCTCAGCCGAAAGACCGCTGTAAATACAGCCTCGGGTATGCTCCAAATTATCACCATAGAGAAGGGGCGAGATGGACTGAGTAGAAGTGTAGTCCAAGATCACTTCTACATCCGACGCCCAATCCGCATCGCTGATTGCCTCATCGGTAGCTGACGCATTGAAGCATTGGGAATTCAAAACGGTTCGACTGCCGTTTACAATATCCGAAATACTGCAATGAAACAGCAGTGCCATATGCTTCAGAATATCAATATCGGGACAAGCCAGTCCCCGTTCCCATTTGGAAACGGCTTTATCGGTGACCATCAAATACTCTCCCAGCGCAGACTGGGACATTTTCAGCTGCTTGCGCTCCTTTTGAATGAACGCGCCAATTTTTTGCATATCCATAGTTATTCCTACCTTTCGCTATCGGAATTCTGTATATTATATTGTATCACAAAACCGTAAAAAAGAAAAGCGACTTCTGGTTTACTCTTCGAAAAAGCGCGTCAGTTGAAATTGCCCCCAAAAAGTGAGACACTTTTTGGGGGACATGTCAGTTATCCAAGCACTCTCTTTTTCTTGAGAGCAAATACTGCGACTGCACCAATCATTGCAACTGCAATCATCGGAATCAGCAGATCGCCGGTAGGAGGAACATCGGTTACGGGCTCGTCAGTACCGGGAGTTGAGGTGCCGGTAGCGGGAATTTCCTTACCCTTTTCTACGGTTTCGCCGCAATCCTTACATACTTTGTCACCGGTGTAACCGGGTTCAGTCTCGGTGGCATCCTTTGCGCCTGTCACATCTACGTTAGCGTGAGGACATTCGGTATAGTAGCTGAACAGATGAGATACGTCGTACTTGCTACCACCGTCTACCGAGCAGTTCAGCTGCATAACCTCGCCGCCGCCGGTTTCCAAGAAGTATGCTTTGAAGGGATATGCCTTGCCTGCTTCCAGCTTGATGGATTCAGGATAGGTATTGCCGCCGATATCGTTCCATGCGTGACCAGCCCAGAACTCATATACACGCTGATCTCCGATGTCCATAGCGAAACCGTTGTCCACAGCAAATGCGCCAAAGGTATATTCGCCGGAGATTTTGGGTACCATCCAACCGGTGTACTCTACGATATAAGCGTCACTTGCCAGATCAGCATCAAAGCTTGCTACCTTGCGAGGCTCACCCTTTACCATCTGGGAGGACAAACGCTCAAAGGTTTCGTCAAAATGGAAGTTTGCCTCTTCACACTGACCGCCGTTACCGGTGCCTCTGATGGCAGCGTCATCAGCCCAAGCTGCAGCCTTGTAGCACTTGGAATAGTACAGTTCTTTGGTCAGATTCAGGTCAAAGGTCTGATCCAGATATTTGGGCTCGCCGTTTTCGGTTTTAATCATAATACCGCAATCTTCTGCGCCGCCCAGATCCAAGTAATACATTTCAACCTCAACGGGCTCGCCGGCTTTGGCTTCAAAGGATACGTCAGAGGGCAGGTGTGTATTCACCAGAGCGTAGTTACAACCCCAGTATTCGTACACCAGCTTGCCGTTGACCTTCATTGCGAAGCAGTTGTTGATATTATAACCCACAATTGTCCAGTTTGCGGTTTCGGGAGCGGTGATCGTACCGGTCCACTTTACCAGACATTCATCTGCTCCCCACTGAGGAGCAATGCCCTTTACGCCTGTTTCGATAGAAACCAAAAGGGAATCAGCCAACAATTGGTCAATGGTTTCTTCAAACTTGTCCTTGTTTACAAAATCTGCGGAAGGCTCGTCATCAGCATTATTGGTCTTGCCAATGGTTACCCAGTACGCTTCGCCCCAAGGAGTGGTATAATAG
>JAFTKV010000299.1 GCA_017453085.1 Clostridia bacterium | reverse complement strand
CTTCCTGCTGATGCACTCCATCGGCGTCAACGTATCCGGACAGATCGCATCGGTTATTGCCGGTGGTCTGATCCTCAGCTTCTTTGCGTAAAGAAAGGAGATCACGAATATGTTTACTATGCTTGCTGATTTTGCCTTCAAGATTGATGCTGATGCGTTTCTCAAATCCCTGCCCACCATGGGACTGGGTATGTTGGGAATCTTCATCGTTACCGGTATCATCGTTCTGACCATCGGTCTTCTGAACTTCTTTACCAAGCCTCGCAAAAAAGATAACTAATCAAAAATACCGAAGAGATGCATAGTCTCTTCGGTATTTTGTTTTGGATACGCTTTCCTACAATTATGTATTGGTTATTATAGAAACGAGTCCGAAAACGAATGCCAGCACTGCAATTTTTATCAAGGCACCCCATTTGCAACTATTAGCTTTTAGTGGTTTTTTGTCTTCCAAACACAGGTAAATAATAAAACCGGCGATTGGAACTAAAAATGATAAGACAGCAAAACCCATGGAAAAGTGGTCCTGAGATGTTTGGGGAACAGCGCATCCACAATGAATGCAAATGACTGCATCATCATGAATTTGTGCGCCGCAAGTTTGACAGAATTTCATAATACTATCCTCCGAAATAAAAAAGTGTGTCTCAGTGATGAGACACACTAAAAAAGCGAATCTCTCACTGTCGCCAAACAATTTCATTACCCATTAGAGGATGCAGAAAAAGAGGAAACGCCTTTTTACAAAAAAAGAGTTTTCCCCTATGGGTATAAAATATGAAATTGTTTGGCAAAAACATTCTACCATTAAAAGTAAGATTTGTCAAGACCAAATTTGTAATGATACTTGACAAATCTTATCAAATGATGTATACTGAATATACCCCCGCGGGGTATATTCAGTGTTGGAGCCAGAATTATGGAAGAAATGACCTGCTGCTGTACTCATAAAACCAAAGAACGCAGTGCGGAGGAGCTTCGCTCTTTACAAAACCGTCTTTCCCGTATTGAAGGACAGATTCGCGGTATTCGCGGGATGGTGGAGAAGGACGCCTATTGTACCGATATCCTCACCCAGGTTGCCGCTGTGAACGCCGCACTCAACGCCTTTTCCCGGGAACTGCTGGCCAACCACATCAAGACCTGCGTTGCCGACGACATCAAGGCAGGGAAGGACGAGACGGTGGATGAGCTGGTGGCAACCCTGCAAAAACTGATGAAATAAGGTGATTTCATGAAGCAATACAACGTAACCGGCATGAGCTGCGCCGCCTGCTCAGCCCGGGTAGAAAAGGCGGTATCGTCGGTGGACGGGGTAACCGCCTGCTCGGTGAATCTGCTTACCGCCTCCATGGGAGTGGAGGGGAGTGCAGCCTCTGATGCTATCATTGCCGCCGTGGAAGCGGCAGGCTACGGAGCATCGGAGAAGGGCGCAAGGAGCAAGACCGCTGCGGATGCCGAAGACACTCTCAAGGATCGGGAATCCCCCGTCCTCTTGCGAAGATTGATCGCCTCGCTGATCCTGCTGATCCCGCTGATGTACCTCTCTATGGGACACACCATGTGGGGCTGGCCGATCCCCGCATTTCTGGCAAAAGATCCCGTTTCTATCGGTATCGCACAGCTTTTGCTGACCGCCGCCGTGATGGTCATCAATCAGAAATTCTTCGTAAGCGGCATCAAGGGAGTTCTCCACCGTGCGCCCAATATGGATACGCTGGTCTCGCTGGGCTCGGGGGCGTCCTTCGTGTATTCGGTTTGGACACTCTTTGCTATGTCGGGACAGCAGGCGGCAGGCAACCCGAATGCAGCTTTCCACTATCTCCACGAGTTCTATTTTGAATCCGCCGCCATGATCCTTGCCCTTATTACGCTGGGCAAGCTGCTGGAGGCTCGTTCCAAGGGAAAAACCACCAACGCCCTCAAGGGGCTGATGAAAATGGCTCCCCAGACTGCCACGCTTCTGCGGGACGGAAAGGAAATCGCCGTTCCCATTGACGAGGTAAAGGTGGGCGATCTGTTCACCGTTCGCCCGGGTGAAGCCATCCCCGTGGACGGCGTGATCGAGGAAGGTACCTCTGCGGTGAATGAAGCCGCTCTGACGGGCGAATCGGTGCCGGTAGACAAATCGATAGGCGACAGAGTTTCTGCCGCTACGATCAATCAATCGGGCTTCCTGACCTGCCGTGCGATCCGAGTGGGCGAGGACACCACGCTCGCACAGATCATCAAAATGGTCAGCGACGCCGCCGCCACCAAGGCACCCATCTCCATGGTTGCCGATAAGGTCTCGGGCATCTTCGTTCCCGTAGTCATTGCCATCGCCGCTATTGCCACCGCAGTATGGCTGGTCGCCGGAGAGACGGTAGGCTACGCGCTGGCCAGAGGCATCTCCGTGCTGGTCATCAGCTGTCCCTGCGCGCTGGGACTCGCTACGCCGGTCGCCATTATGGTGGGCAGCGGACAGGGCGCACGGGCGGGGATCCTGTTCAAAACCGCCGCTGCTCTGGAAGAGACGGGACGAATCACCACCGTCGTGCTGGATAAGACCGGCACTATCACCGAGGGGGCACCTGCCGTCACCGATCTGCTCCCCGCAGAAGGAGTTGACGAGGCGGAGCTGCTGACTCTCGCTGCATCGCTGGAGCAAAAGAGCGAGCATCCGCTTTCCCGCGCCATTCTGGATCGGGCGGACGGGCTGCCCCTTGCTGCCGTCACCGACTTTGAAGCTCTCCCGGGCAACGGTCTGTCTGCAAAGCTGGACGGTCTGCATCTCATCGGCGGCTCGTATCGCTATATGAACGAGCAGATCACGCTTCCCGCTTCCACCGAAGCCGCCGTATTGACTCTCTCGGAGGCAGGGAAGACCCCGCTGCTCTTTGCTCACGGGGATCGCTTCCTGGGCGTGATCGCGGTAGCTGACCGCATTAAGGAGGACTCTCCCGAGGCAATCCGTCAGCTGCAGAACATGGGAATGCGCGTGGTGATGCTCACCGGAGACAATCGCCGCACCGCCGATGCCATCGGTAAAGCGGCAGGCGTGGACGAGGTCATCGCAGAAGTCCTTCCCGACGGCAAGGAGGAGGTCATCCGCACCCTCCAAAGGGAAGGCAAGGTTGCAATGGTAGGCGACGGCATCAACGACGCTCCTGCACTTACCCGTGCTGATATCGGGATTGCCATTGGCGCAGGTTCGGATATCGCCATCGATGCCGCCGACCTGGTGCTGATGCACAGCCGCCTCACCGATGTGCCCGCCGCGATCCGCCTGTCCCGCGCAACGCTGCGGAATATTCATCAAAACCTGTTCTGGGCGTTCTGCTATAACGTCATCGGCATTCCACTAGCGGCAGGCGCGTGGATCCCGCTCCTTGGCTGGGAGCTATCGCCGATGTTCGGAGCGGCTGCCATGAGCCTGTCCAGCTTCTCGGTGGTCACCAACGCCCTGCGGCTAAATTTCGTTAACATCCGCTCTGCGCGGCATGATCATAAACGCAAACACAAAATGAAAAAGGAGAATAAAGCTATGGAAAAGACCATGAAGATCGAAGGAATGATGTGTCCTCATTGCGAGGCAAGAGTCAAGAAGGTGCTGGAGGCCATTGACGGTGTCGCATCCGCCGAGGTCAGCCACAAGAAGGGAACCGCCGTGGTAACACTCGCCAAAGCAGTCGACGATGTTGTCCTGAAGAAGGCTGTCGAGGATGCGGGATATCCTGTGAAGTGAAAAAAATCACTCTACGAGTTTATCGTAGAGTGATTTTTCTTTGTAGGATAATGGGGTGACTTCTATCCCGAGTAATTATATATGTAGTTGTCTAACCATGGTATATATGCCATTGAATCCTCTAACGTCATATAATTGCTTGTTTTACTTACAAGCTGAGCGATGGATATTGCTATATAATCTT
>JAFTKV010000298.1 GCA_017453085.1 Clostridia bacterium | reverse complement strand
TGAAACGGAATTTCTGACCGTGCACGGCATCCTTGTAGTCAAAATTCACCATATAAGCGCCGTCTCTGGGGTTCTCGCCTGAGTAGAAGATGATGCCGAACGCCGTACCTGCCAGCATGGTAACGTCCAGCTCCAGCTTGAAGTCGCCGTCAACTACCTGCTCCGCTACTGCAAACCCGTCCCAGCCGGTCTCGCCCAGATAGCCGCTCGCTACGGTAGACCAAGTGCCGTTGCCGGTATTCTTCCAACCGCTCTGATTGCTTTGGAAGCCATCTCCTGCCTGGACAAAGGATACAGAATAGGTGGTCTTGGTGTCCGATTCGCTGTCGGAAAGCTGAATGGTAGCATGAGCGATTCCGTTGGTGAGAGGAAGCTCTACAGCCTTGCCGCCCTCTGCAACGTTACCGTTTACAGTGAGCTCGCCTCTGCCTTCGGACAGAGTGGTGGTCAGCTTGACAGAGTTCTGATCCGCAGGAACGTTCAGCACGGTGTATTCCACGGTGCCTTCGCTGAATGCGGGAGAAAGTGTCAAACCTTCAGCGGAAATGTCGGTGATCCGTGCGATCTTTTCGGCGCTAAGATCGGTGTAAACGGTGTTCTGGAAGGTCACTACACTGCCTTCAGCGGCACCGATGCCCAGATAGCCGTCCTTGTAATAGTCAGGCAGCTCCGCAGAGCAAGCGACTACGTCGCCCACGTACACGGTGACAACGCCTTCCAGCACGGTGATCTTCATCTTGTAGCTTTCCTCGTGCATGGGATATGCGTTATTGTTGTTGTGAGCAACGGTAGGATAGCCGCGCATATCGCTGAAGCAGAAGATCTTGGTTTCAGCGCGGTTGTTGCGGTCCAGCTTGCAAACGAAGGATTCCTGGGCGGTGGTGTACTTCTCTGCACCGAATACCAGGTTTGCTACGTTTCCGCTGACGAAGGTAACGTCTGTTTCCAGCATAAAATCGCCTTCGGTTTTGGTGTCACTGATGGCAATGGCATCCCAGCCGGTGGTCTTGGATACGGTAACGCCCTTGTCGCTGATCTCCAGACCTGCGGGCTGCGCTTCTACCGGAGTCATCGTGCCAAGATTGGTATTCCAACCGCCGTCGGCAAATACTGCCAAGGGTTCTGCACCCAGCACAAGGATCACTGCCATTGTGAGTGCTAAAATGGTTCTTTTCATTGAAAAGCCTCCTTATTTTTCAGATCCGATCACACGGATCTTTTTTTCTTACAAAGCAGGAAGACGGTCACTCCTGCGCCCAGCAGAAGAGCTGCGGCAATTCCGACGATCCAGCCTATCGGTGCGCCCTCAGGGGCGGGATCTTCGACGGGAGGATCTGCAGGAGGATCGGTGGGTGTGTCGGACGGGTCTTCCGTGGGATCATCCGCAGGATCATCGGGCTGATCGACGATAGGATCGTCCGGCTGATCCACAGGGGGATCGATCGGATCATCGATTGGATCATCAGGAGTGGTAACCGTCACATTGTTCACCACGAAGGTGCTGTTGTATCCCATCACGCCGATTCTGCCGCTCTCAAAGGACACACCGCGATCCTTGTCTTTCACCTGATCGAAGATGGTCACGCCGTCAAAGATGTAGGTGAGCTTGCCGTCCTCGTAGATGACCTCGATGTGATGCTTCTTTCCAAGCTGAGGCGTCACGCTGTCGGCGAAGCGTTTTTCGGCGTTGTTACTGCTGTCGCCCCGATAGGGGAACTCGGTAAAGCGGAATTTTTGACCGTGCACCGGATCGGTGAGGTCGAAATTGACCATATACGATCCGTCTCCGGGATTATCGGTGGAGCAGAAGATGATACCGAATGCAGTACCCGAGAGCACGGTAACGTCCAGCTCCAGCTTGAAATCGCCCTCAAACACTTCACTGCCAAAGGCGAAGCCGTCGTTGCCGGTAACGCCCTGATAGCCGCCTGCCACCATCGACCAGCTGCCGTTGCCGGTGTTGGTCCAATCGGTGAGATTGGTGTGGAAGGTGACTTCTCCCGCAGAAAGGTTGGCTGTGATGGTCTTGCTACCGTCTTTGGTGGTAGCGGTGATGCTGAACTTGCCCTTTTTCAAGATTTTCAGCGTGATCGAGCCTGCATCCTGCGACAGGATCTCCACGATGCCGTCCTTGTTGTCTACCGCAAAGGTAACCGACTGGTCGGCAAAGCGATTCTTCACTCTGGAGTGGATGGTGTAGGTCTCGCCCACGTTCAGCACCGCACCGTCCTGCACGTCCAGCAGAACGTCGGTCACCTCGGTGGATTCTTCCTCTCGCCAGATGGTATCCAAGGGATAAACGGTGATGTCTGCCGTGGTATTGCCCCCCTTGGAGTAGGCTTCCATGCCGATGCTTGCATAGTCGGGGAACAAAAGCTCTGCGGCGTAGATCTCGCCGTGGTTGGGAATCACCTCGATGGAGCCCCAGTCCACGAAGATTCGCAGATCAACCGAGCCGTCTGCGTTTTTCGTGATCGTATAGGTGGAGATGGCGGTGCCTGCATAGGAGCCGGGCTTCACGTCCGAGACGTTGCCGCGATCCAGCGTCAGCAGAGAGGTTTTGGGATTGTACTTCACGATCATTTCGTGCTCAGTGCCCTGCAGCAGCTTGAATCCCACCTCGGTAACGCCCTGCTCGGGCTTCAGATGGGCGATCAGCTCGAACTGATCGCTTCTGCAATCGGCAAGGAGATTTTCCCCCTTAGGTGCGATAACGCCGCCCTTGATCTCTGCCAACGGCTCACCGCGGAGGGATTCATATTCCTTCACGGGATTCTGGAAGAGACGCAGACCTTTGGCGGTCTTCTGCAGGGTCAGCTCGTAGCAGAGGGTAAAGGAGCCGTTCCAGGGATCGGTAGGCATCTGATTGGCATAGCCCCAGTTGGCCATCCAGCTGATCATCACGACTCTGCCCTCCGGACCCTTCTTGAAGGTAACGCCCGCATAGGCATCGTGACCGAATTCCAGGGGATAGCGAGTATTATTGTCGGGAACGAAGCTGATCCGTCCGTCCACTTCCTTCAGATCGCCGATCATGTACCAGTCGCCTGCGCCGGTGTAGATCCACTTCACCGTGTCTTCCCCTTCCACTGTCAGCGGGAAGAGGTCGGGACACTCGGAATAGATGGAGTTTACGCCGGAGGGGCGGTACTGAGGGTGAGCGTTATCGTAGCCGCTCTCAAAGGTCCAGTGCAAGAGATCGTCGGAGGAGTAGATGCGGATGGGACCGCCCGATACGATCATCAGATAGGTGTTCATCTGCTCGCACCAGAAGACGTTGGGATCACGGAATGCGCCGTCGCCCAGCGGATCGTCCTTGGCGGTCAGGATGGGATTGCCCGCATACTTCGTCCAGGTCACGCCGCCGTCGGCGGAGTAGGCCATGCTCTGCACCTGCACGCCGTTGTCGGCACGGTGGGTGAAGAAGGCGAGGAGATTGTCCTTGCTCTTGCCGGGGAAAAGTCCCGACTTGTTCTCGGGATCGTCCACCGCACTGCCCGACCAGATAGAACCGAATTCCTTATCGGGCGCAAGGGCAACGGGAAGATCCACCCAATGCACCAGATCCTCGGACACGGCGTGTCCCCAATGCTTCTGGGCATCGGAATGGGCGGTGGTGAGGGGGATGTACTGATAGAACAGGTGCCACTGATCGTTGTAGTAGATCAGACCGTTGGGATCGTTTAACCAGCCGTGGTAGGGGGAGAAATGATACTGTCCGCGGTAATCCTCGGTACGATCCAAGCCGTCAGCAGCTTTGCGGGTGATGGCAACCGTCACGGGAATGCCGATCCCCGAAGCCTCGTCGGTGAGCAGGATGGGGATGATATTTTTGCCCACCTGCAAAGGGACTTCCACGCTCTTGCCGCTCTTGGCAGGCTTGCCGCCTACGGTAAGCGTACCGCTTCCCTCGGAAAGAGTGACGGTGATTTTCGCAGCGTCCTGCGCATGGGGGACTGCCAGCACACCGTAAGCGGTGACGTCCTCGCTATAAGCGGGCGTGAGAACGCTACCCTCCACTTTGACGTCGGTGATCTTCGCCAGCTTTTCTGATCCAGATCGGTGTAAACGGTATTCTGGAAGGTCACGGTACTGCCCTCCGCTGCTCCGATACCCAGATAGCCGTCCTTGTAATAGGCGGGCAGCTTGGCGGAGCAAACCAAGATCTCGTTCACATATACGGCACAAGTGCCGTCCAGAACAACCACCTTCATGTGATAATCCTTCTGATTCATGGGGAAGGTGTTGCCATTGTTGCCGGCAATGGTGGGAAATCCGTGGGAGCTGCTGAAATTGAAGATCTTCGTCTCCCCCCGATTGTTCCGATCCAGCTTGAAGATAAAGGATTCCTCTGCCGTGGTGCTCTTCTCTGCACCGAAGATCAGGTTTGCCACGTTACCCGAGTCGAAGGTTACGTCGCTCTCCAGAGTGAAGTTCCCTGCCGTTTTCGTTTTGCTGATGGCAAGACCGTCGTTTTCGTTGATACGGGTAAGGGTTGCGCCCTTATCGCTGTAGGTGATGCGGGCGGGCTTGTTGGAGGTGGAGCTCAGCCCCTCCAGATCGGTGTTCCAACCGCTGTCGCTTGCCAGTGCCGTCAGCGGTGCGGCGGCGAACAGCGTGACCGCCGATAAGAATAACGCCATCAAACGCTTTTTCATATGCGCCTCCTGATAGAATTATAATTTAATCTCTTCAAATCGAAGCGTGCCGTCCCCGTTTTGGAATGCCTCCACCGCACGGAGTCGGCCGCCGTAGCCGCCCTCGGGAATGAAGCCTGCGAAGATGCGCCGTCCCGTGCCGGGGATAGTGGCGGATTTGGGTACGTTTCCGCAAGGGATGGTGTTGCCCTCGGGGAAGATCCAATCGCCGTAGGGATTTTTCGAATAGCCGTACAGTCCTCTGCCGCCGATGCCGAAAACAAGATAGTAATATTCGCCCATTCTGAAATGGTCGGGGCATTCGGGCTGCCAGTAGCGGGTGGGATCGTCCTCAGAAACATGGTCGATCCACGCCATCGTTACCCCTGCGTCCTCCCAGCCGTCGATGGCCATCCGATCACTTACCAGATGCGCCAAGCATCCGCTGTTATCCGAAAGTCTGCTGGTGGTGACGAACATATGATACTTGCCGTCCTGATAAAACACCATAGGATCACGGGCGGAGGTGGGCTCGTAGCCCTCCGGCAGATGAAAATACTCTCCGCATTTTTCAAAATGCACCCGATCGGTGGATTTGGCAAAGGTCATACGGGCGGGAGAGCGATCGCACATCCGCACGGCGTACCAAGCGTACCACTCGTCACGGTCTGCGGCCTTGCAGATGGAGCCGGTGCAGATGGAGCCTTCCCAATCCGCGGTGATGCCCACTGCCATGGGATGCTCGTCCCAGATTTGGAAGTCGGTGGTGGACACGTGCGCCCATTGGTGTGCGCCGAAATGCCACTTAGAGGTGTGGTGATGACGGTCGTAGAGGTAGAACAGATGATATTTGCCATCGGTGTCCACTTCGTCGGAATACGGGATGCAGTCGCCGATGTTGACACCGGGGATGCGGATTTCCGCAGTTTCGATCCCTCGGCGGGTATAAAAGGGCTGCTCTGCCGCCGCCTCGGGGGCAGCCTCGGAAAGCTTGAACAGAAGATCCCCTTCCGCCTTGGAATCTGCGGTGAGATAGCACTTCCCGCAAGGCCATTCTTCGTCGCAAAGCTCGCCGTTCACGTAGAGCTCGATGCGATGGGGGCGAACGTTCAGCAGAATCTCGTCGCCCACCGATGCTACCGCGGTGAGGATCAGCGGATCGTTATGGAAATCGTACCACAGCTTTACGGTAAGGGTTCCGTCGCTCGTGATCTCGCAAGCGATGCGATCTTCGGTTTTGAAAACCGCTTTGCCCCAAACGGCGATAAACCGCACAGAAAGGTTCATTCAATCTCCTCCTTAACGTTCTGATAATGGATTTTGGCGTAGCTTTCCCCGCGAAGAATCACGCCTGCCGCTACGCCGCCGAACAGTGCGGCGCCGAACGCCGCTTCCTCGGTGTGAAGAGGGAGAAGCAGCTCTTTGCCAAAGGTTGCGGCGCAGATCTCTCGCAGAGCGGGATTTTTGCGCATGGCATTGCCCGATGCAACGATGCCGGTGACATTGCCATGTGCTCCCATTTGAGTGTACATTTGGTATAGCTCCTCCACGATCCCCTGCAAAAAGCCTGCAGAAAGGGCTTCGGGAGTGAAATTCTGAAGTCCGATCCCCGTGATCGCGCCGCGCGCATCGGGATTCTCCCGCGTTCCGTCAAACTGCGTGGAGACGGCGAGGGGCGCGCCCTTGCCCTCTTTGGCCGCACGGTTGAGATAATCGTAGATCGCACGGTCGGAGAGATCCATCCCTAGTCCCGAAGCGATGGAGCGGATGAAGTTTTTCAGTAAAGTGTAAGCTCTGCCACCGCAAAGAGCGGCACCCGAGCAGATGTATTTGCCGTCGAAGTAGGGACGAACCTCCCCGCCCAATGGGGTGGGATCGTCGGTGATCACGCTGACCTGACTGCTGGTGCCCACGTTGACCAGCACTCTGCGATCATCGGCCAGCGAGCCAAGCAGCCCCGCCTGATTGTCGCCGATGGAAACGGCCACGGGAATCTGTCGGTCTACGGTATCGTACGTGCCAACGATCCAATATCCGCCTGCAATATCGGGCAGAACCGTGCGTGGGATTTGCAGTTTTTCCAAAACGTCTGCCTGAAACTGCCCTGCTTCCAGGTCATAGGCACCCATTGCGGCGGCATTGGTGGGATGGATCAGCGGCTTTGTTCCCGTCAGACGCGCCACCAAAAGATCCATTACGGTGACGATGGCGGCGGTCCTTGCAGGCAGCAGTCCCAGCCTGCGGAGGGCGTAATAGGTAGTGATACCGTAGCCCGTGGGGATCATCTCGCCGGAGAGAGCGGCGATCTCCTCGCAAATAGTGCGCTTACCATCGGGCTTTCGCTGACCGAACCCGTTTTGCCAGGTGTAGAGGGGCGACAGAATCTCTCCGCTTTCATCTACACAGATCACGCCGTGCATCTGCCCTGCGATACCGATGGAAGCGATGGTGGGATAGGTTGCGGTCACCGATGCGATCAACGCCGTCGCACGGCGGATCAGCAGATCGGCATCCGCAGCGAACGCATCGGGATAGCCGTCTACCGTAATAGCGGTGTTGTGGTCGAAATTGTAGGTCTGCACGCAGACGCCGCTGTCCGAAGCGACCACCTGTGCGGAAATCGAGGTAGTACCGATGTCAATGCCCAGCAGAAGCGGCCCGCCGTGGGGCGAGAGCTCTGCACCTTCCTCCTCCGCAAAGGGAGCCGTGGAAAAGGAGGCGACCGGATCGTCTCCTTTCAGGAGTGCTTCACAGATGGTGCGGCACTCACGGCTCTTCTGACTGTCGTCGTCCAGCGCACGCAGGCGTTTGATGATCAGCTCACTGTGCGTAACGACCCCGTCCCTCCAGAGGCGGATGTCGGAAAGCGGCACGTCCAGCTCACGAAGTCTGCGGATCTGTAAAAGGATCTGCACGCTTTCCTCGTCATAGCTGCGGTAGCCGTTGTCTTTTCGTTTGACCGTGATCAGTCCACGGCTCTCGTAATACCGAATCGCAGTAGCAGGCAGTCCGGTCAGTTTTTCGACGGTTGAGATGTTCATAAAGCGTCCTTTTTAGGGTTAATGATAGTGTTCGTTTTTATTATAAACCTTATAGTTGGTGGAAGGTCAATAGAGATTTGCACAAATTTACAATTTGTTCACATTCAAATATAGATAATCTGCACAAGACCGGCGATTGTAGCCCCAAACGCATTGCAGCCACACACCCGAGAGGGGTGTGTGGCTGCGGCTTTGAAAAGCGCTGTGGAATCAGCAGTTCTTTGCTTTTTTCTTGCGAAGGAGGATCACTACCCCTGCGCCTACGGCCAGCAAAGCGGCTGCGCCCAGTGCCAACCATGCGATCTGCGCACCGCCGATTCCCTGCTTGGGAGAGGTGGCGGGAACGCTTGGCGGATCGGCAGGCGACTGCGTGGGTGGAGGTACGGGCGATCCGTTTTCCGCAGGATCGGTTACGGACGGATAGACAGAATAGATCTCCAGCTCGGCGATCTGCATCCGTCGGCGGCCTCCGTCACCGGGATTCTCCCGCAGCTTCGTGCCCTCTACCTTGACGTAGCGAGCCTCCACGGCGTCGAAATCAATCACCACCGCACCTTCGGTGGGTCGCTCCTGCTCGGTAGTTTTGTAAACCGTCTTCCAAGTCTTGTTATCATCGGACACCTTTACCGCCAGCCCTTCGGGGATGCCGTAGCCGTCGTTGGTGCCGTCGTAGCGAGGGTACAGCACCACGCGGGAAACGGTCTTCTGCGATCCCATATCAATGGTGACCCATTCGCCTCTGCCGCTGCTTTCGTTGGAGGTCCAGCCCTCGTTCACCATGGGCTTGGTCTCGGCAACGCCGTCGTTGATGTAGGAGGCGTGGAAGTAGCTGCCCACCGTCTGGCTGGAGGACACCTCAAAGGGCTGCTCCAATGCGTAGTTTTCGCTGACTAGGGTGAAGCGCACCGCATCGCTGCGGACGGTTCCTTTTTCGTTCGTCAGCTCGCAGATAAACTGCCAGCCGTTTTCTTTCGTGGATGCCTTGAAGGTGTATGCCGAATCGGTCGCACCCTCGATGGCAGTCCAATTGGCACCGCCATCCTTGGAAACCAGCCACTGATAGCGGATCTCGGTTTTGCTGATGCCGAAGGCAAAGAAGCGGACGGTCTTGCCCTTTTGGGTATCCACCGAGGTGGGCTGCGTTTCGATCACGGGAGCATCGGGAGAGGTGGCACCTACGTGGTAGACCTCCACCTCCGCAACCTGGAAACGGGTGCGGTCGCCGTCGTAGGTGTTCTTGCGGAGCTTGGTGCCGTTGACCTTCACGTATCGTGCGGTCTGCGGGGCAAAGGTGAGGGTGTGGGTGCCGCTGTCCAGGCGGGGCAGATCGGTAAAGGTTGCCACCTTCGTCCACTTTTGGCCGTCCTGGGATACCAGAATCTGCACGTTCACGGGAATACCGTAGCCGTTGTCGGTGCCGTTGTGACGGGGATAGAGCTTCACCGTATCAAAGAGCACCGCTTTGCCCAGATCAATGTAGAACCATTGGGTGTTGGCGTTTTCCTGCGAGGTCCAGCCCTCGTTCTGACCGGTCACCGTATAGATGCCGTCGGTGAGCTTTTCGGGGGCAAACATATGATTGTTTACCGTGGAAGAAACGGTGACTTTTTTGCCCTCGGCAAGGTTTTCGCCCAAAACCGAGAGGAACACAGCCGTAATTTGTGTGTTCTGATCCAAAGTCAGCGTATATTCCGGCTCGGTGGTAAGGATTTTACCGTCGGAGGTGCGCCATGCAACGAATCGGTACTCCTCCTCAGCTACCGCCTTCACGGTGACGGTGCTTCCCTTCTCCCACAGCTCGCGGTAAGAGGAAGCGGCGGAGTTGCCGTTCACCGTCAGTCTGCCGCCGTGGGTGAAGCCGCCCACCTGCAGAAATACGCCGTCGATGGCAACGTCCGGCACGAATTTTGCGGTAAGGAAGAGATCGCTGTTTACGGTGAGGACGAGCTCATCCTCTCGGGAGCCGATAGATCCTGCGAAGATATCGAAGAGATAACCCTCGTCGGCGATTGCCTTGACGGTAACCACGCTGCCTGCATCAAGCTTGCCGGAATAGGGCGTTGCCACAGTCTCTCCGTTGACGGTAACGGTTCCGCCGGTGATGGCGGGGATTTCAAGAGTGTAGCTTTCCTGCCCCTTACCGTCGGCAGGGAGTGCGGAGAGCGACCAATCGCCTGCGGTAGCTTCGAAATAGATAAAGCTTTCGTCGGTATGGGAATAGGTCAGACCCTTCACCGCATCGGTAGCGTAGCCGCTTTGCCAAACGGTCTTGCCGCGGCAGACCACCTTGGTAGCACCCTCCAGTCGGGGGATGCCGATGAGTGCGGTGCTGCCTGCAAGGACGTTTACGGAAAGATCGAAGCGGTCATCTCCCTGTGCGGCATTGACAGTGATATTGCCCTTGCCCGTAGGGATAGTTGCGGCGATATTCTGAATCGACGCCATCTGCGGGATCACGGTGTATTTAGAGAAACCTGCCTCCAGCGGACGCACGCCTGCAGCATAGCCCGACAGCACGATCAGACCGCCGCCCGACCAGCCGTGGTTCTTACTGCCTCCGCCACCCCAGCTTTCCGAGAAGGTGGGATCGGCAAGCGGAACGTCGTTTTTGTAGCTTTCCTTCATCCGCTGCTCTGCCTCGGCGGTGTAGCCCATCAGATACAGCGCTTCGATGGAGTATTTCACCATATAGGGGCTGGCGTACTGATGTTTCATTAAGAGATCACGGATGATGGGGTATTTATCGGGAGTTGCCAGTCCTGCGTAGACCGCCAGTGCCTGTCCACGGTCGTCGGGTGCGCCGGTGTAGGTGGCGGAACGGTATTCCTTGCCGTTCCAGAACATGGCGTCGAATTTGGACTTCATGGAGCCCCGCAAAGCAGTATAGCTTGCCAGATTTTCGGTATCTCCCAGCGCTTCTGCGAACTTGCAGAGGGTGTCCACGCCGATGTACGCCCAGATGTTCAGCGCCAGATGCTGGTCCATATTGGGACCCCAGTCGATCCAGTTCAGGTGCATGGTGTTGGTGCCGTTACCGCGAATGAAGGGATCGGTATAGTTCTGCATATCCAGATCGAAGGTCGCCATATAAGCCTGCAGGGCGGGATAAGCGGCTCTCAGCGTCTCGATATCCCCCGACCATAGGTAATAATCGAACCAGGACATCACGCCTGCCAGCGATTGCCCCGTCAGCTCGGCGTACTCGTTATAGCGGAAGGTAGCGGGAGCGGTGGAGGGGATGATGCCGTCGGTGTTCTGCCAGTTGATACGGGTGGCAATATCCTTGCGCACCGCATCGTACACCGTGGGAGACATAGAGTAATAGGCGATCTGCATCTCGTTCACCGCATCGCCCAGCCAAGGCGCACGCTCACGGTCGGGACAGTCCATAAAGGTGTCACGGATGTTGACGTAGGCGGTGTCTCTTGCCTTGATCCACAGCGTGTTGAAGAACTCGTCGTCGCTGACAAACGAGCCGTCAAACTCGGTGTTGTAGCCGCTCTGACGGTAGCCAAGCTCCATGACCTCCACGCCTGCGGGGATCTCGAACTCCACGAACCACCAGTTGATCCAGGTGAGCGATTCGAAGGACTGCACCACGCTCTCGCCATTAGCCCCGCCCTTGGTGGTATAGGTCACCGAGGTGGTACCCGAGTTGGGGGAGCTCATCTTGATCACCTTACCTGCGGGAGCTTTCACCTTGACGTAGGGGGTGAACTGAATATTGGTCGGCAGCTTCAGCCGATACTTGGTATCGCTGAGCTTGGTAACATAGTCGCTGTCGTCGGGGGAGTAGGTGGCAAGATCCCACACCTTCCACTCCGGGATGGATCTCGGCCACAGCTCGTTCCAGGGCTTATCCCCCGCTTTACCGATCTCGGCAGCGTTCTGCCAGCCGGAGACGTCAAAATCGGGGCTTGCAAAATCGTCAAAGCCTTTGCGGGCATCGTAGACGATGTGATACTCCTGCGCATAGCCGCCGATGAGTCCGGAGGGCTGATAGCCCAGATGGCGGCCGGTTTTCCAGCTGCTGTCGGAGATCACCAGCTGATCGCCCATCCGGGACTCGAAGAGGAAGCCGCCCTTGCCGCTGCCTACGTGGGAGTGGCCTTCGTTGCCGAAATACCACACCAGCGCAACGATGGTATTCTTCCCCTTCTTCAGATAGGGGGTCAGATCAACCTCGTCGTAATAGGTGGCCACCTCGCTGAGCATCTCGCTTAGATTGGGCTGGGCAGGATTGTCTTTGGTGTAGATATCCTTCTTCAAAAGCGCAGCACCGCGTTTGAGCTGACCTTCGTACACCGCCATCTCGCCGTTGATATACAGCCAATATTTGGTATCCGCCGCAATCTTGGCGGTGACCCTTTCGGGCACTTGGGAGAGCTCCACGTCCTTGCGGAAGATCATCCAGCGGTTGCCCTCACCATTGTCGGTGGGATTCCAGATCCAGTTTGCCGAAAATTCGTAATCGCTTTTCATAAAGGCATCCTCCCCTCTCGCCACAATGACCTCTGCATTGTTGGGTAAACTTGATTTGGCATTTGCCGCAAACGTCGTTGCAAACGGCAGCAGCATGCCGATGATACTGAGCCATGCGATCCATTTGCACCCGCTTCCCCTGACGGAGAAGAGGCGGGATTTTAGGAAACGCCCCCTGTATTGCTTCATTTTTTCAAAAATTTTCACGGTCACACCTCGAATGGGTAATTTTCATAACCTGCCGCTTTCTACAGGAAGCAGCACAAACGCTCCGATGAACCAATCGTCATCGGAGCGTTTCGGATCAGCCTTCTATGATCGTCTTCAGTTGCTCAAACTGCTCGTCGGAGAGGAGGGCTTCGTCGCCCATGGTGTACTCCATTCCCAGCAGCTCGTACTTGCGCTCGCCCAAGCGGTGATAGCGCAGTGCTTCTACCTTGCGGATAGCGGGAAAACCGTCCAGATAGGCACGGATTCGCCGTGCTTCCGCCTCGTTTGCGTTGAAGCTGCCCACCAGCGGCACGCGCACCCAGATGGGCACACCTGCGGCGCAGAGCCGATTGAAGTTATCTAAGATCTGTCTGTTGGAGACCCCCGTGAACCGCTCGTGCAGATCGGGGTCGATGCACTTGATATCGTACAGAAACAGCTGGGCGTAAGGAATCAGCTTTTCCATATGGGAAAACTCCACCGCGCCGCAGGTGTCAAAGGCTATGCGGATGCCTTTGGAGGACAGCCGCTTGGCGCATTCCAGCAAGAAATCGCCCTGCAGCAGGCATTCGCCGCCCGAAAAGGTGACGCCGCCCTCGCCCTTAAAAAAGGCTTGATCGGCACACAGCTCCTCTACCAGCTCGTCGGGAGTGTATTCCCTGCCCGCTACCGAAAGTGCCTCGGTGGGGCAACGCTCTGCGGCATCCGCATCCCGCTCCCCCTTGCAGCTGCCGCAGGAGATGCACTTGTTGCCGTCATAGGTGATCGACGGAGTGCGGGTCAGCCCCTCCGGATTCTGACACCAGCGGCAGCGAAGCGGGCATCCCTTCATGAACACCGTGGTCCGCACGCCGGGGCCGTCGTGGAGCGAGCATCGCTGGACGTTGAACACCACGCCTCTTTTAGGCAAATCAGAACACATTGCTGAGCTTTTCCAGGATCTTTTGATCCAGCACGTAGTCGGACATCTCCAGGATCTCCTTCAGATGGTCGCTGCGGGAGGAGGAGAACAGCGGGATCACAGTGGGACGGTCAGGGAGGCGATCCTGCGCCAGCAGCCATGCGATCACCAGCTTGGAGGGGGTCAGCCCCAGCTCCTTGGCGCATTCCTGCAGAGCATCCATCCGTGCGCCGGGCTCGTAGAAGTCGGGCAGGCGGGAGGGATCGTCGTAGCCGCCCTTGGCAAGGCAGGAGTAGGCAACCAGCGGAATATCGTTGGCCGCCAGATAGCGGAGCCGCTCCTCGGTGGCGTTGACATTGAACTCGTAGGCCAGCTTGTAGCCGCCCTTGGTAAACAGATAGGTGTAGCAGGGCTGGTTCACCGTGTAATCGGCATAGCCCTTCTGCTGTGCGATATGCTTTGCCTCGCACATCCGCCAGGTGTAGAAATTGCTGGCGCCGATGGCCTTCACCTTTCCCTTCTTCACCAGACGGTCGAAGGCCTCCATCGTCTCCTCCAGCGGCGTGTTTTTGTCGTCGGTATGAGCGTAATACAGGTCGATGTAGTCGGTGCCCAGCTTCCGCAGGCTCTCGTCGCACCAGTATTCGATCTGCTTGGCGGTAAGACCTGCGCCCTCGCCGTGGCGGTCAAAGCCCACCTTGGTGGCGATGACCAGCTGATCGCGACAGCCCCGATCGGCCAGATATTTGCCCAGCAGAGTCTCGCTCTCGTCGCCGGACGCGCCCGGCCACCAATGGGCGTAGTTGTTGGAGGTGTCTAAGAAATTACCGCCCATCTCACGGTAGAGATCCATCTGGCGAAAGGCCTCCTGCTCCGACACCTGCGTGCCGTACATCATCGTTCCCAGGCAGATATTGCTGACCGTCAGCCCTGCCCGCTTCAGTTCTACTTTTTTCATCATAAATCCTTCTTTCTTTGATTAAAACGTATGTCTTGTAATCAGATCATCCTGTGCACGGCGGCACATATCTACGAATACTGCGCTGTATCCCGTCACCCGCACCATCAGATCGCGGTGTGCGTCGGGATTTTTCTGCGCCTCCAGCAGCAGCTCCCGATCCACGGCGCTGAGCTGGATCTGCATTCCGCCCATCTCGAAATAGGCAGAGAGAATAGCGGCAAGATTTTGCAATCCCGCCTCTCCCGCAAAGCTGTCGGGCTGGATCGTCACGTTCAGCGCACCCGATGCAAACCGATCAAAGGGGATGTTGGCCAGCGAGGACAGCATGGCGGTCATGCCGTTTTTGGCAGATCCCACCGCGGGTTGGCTGTTTTGCGCAATGGGTGCACCCTTTCTTCTGCCGTCGGGAGTCGCATCGATCAGGCCGCCCCGCTCCATATGCCACGTGTCGTTTTCAATACAGAAGCGCAGCTTCAAAAAGGGTGGGAGCGGCTGCAGGGCATCATGGGTCGCCCGCACGATCGTGTCAGGCAGCACCTTCGCCCAGTAGGAGGATACGGGGTGACCGTCCCCCAGCTTCGGCGCGTTTTTGCAAAGGGCGTGCAACACCGCTTCCCCTTCAAAATCCTTCTCGCAAGCATCCAGAATCTGCTGAACGGTATACTGCTTCTCGTTGGTAAGATAATCCAGCGCCGACGCTGTGTCGATCAGGTTCGCCAGCCCGCCGCAGGGGACGATGATATTGCTCCGCTCGAAATACAGACCGCCGTTTTCGATATTGTCGTAGGCAAAGCAGGAATAAAACTGCAACAGATCGGAGCGCGGCGGATTGGTCTTTGGCAAACGCGGCAAGGTCTCCGCCGTAATTTTGGCGTAGAAAGCGTCGTACACCGTTTGCAAAAACGCCTCCCGATCCAGCCGCTGTGCGGTCTGTGCGTACTGCTTTGCCGCCTTCATCAGCACGGGCAATATACAGTAGGTGGAATCCTGGAAGAAGCTGCCGTGATAGGGGCGATCCTTGCCGGGCAGGGTCGGCCAGTTGCAGCCGAAATACTCGTGAGAAAAGGCATCCTCCCTGCTCTCGCCGTCGCTACTATACATCGCGCACTCGCTGATATCGTTGTAAACCATCGCCGATGCGCTGGCGCGAAGCTTATCCACCAGGGCACGCCAGATCTTGGGGTGCTCCTCGGCATAATTACGGGTATAGCGGAAAACCACCACGGGATTTTTATATTTGGGATGGATCCGTTCGATCAGCAGTGCGGTCAGCTCGTTGGCAACCGATTGCTCGGTCAGCGGGTCGATACCGCCCAGGATCAGATACTGGGGCGCATCGTAGCAAAGAATGCGGTGCCAGCCGGTGCACATGGGCGAATTGGCACGTGCGGACATCTGGTGCTCTCCTCTGCCCATGATGAGATTGTTTTTGGCGTAAAAATCGTCGATCAGCAGAGCGGCCTCCTCACGGGACAGCACGCCGTCGGCAAGATCCTGCCGATACAGATCGATGAGGAACAGATCCAATCGCCCCACGGTCAGCGTGGGATTGGGGGAGATGTAGGCGCAGAAGAAGAACTCCACCGTCCAGATCAGCTGGAGCGCACTGCGAAAGCTGTCGGGTGCTCCCGACGCTGCTCTTCTGCACGCCTCTGCCGCCTCGGTCAGACCTGCAGCCTCTGCCGCCTCTGCCGAGCGTTCCAAAAAGCGGATCAGCGCGTCGTAGATCATCACGGCACCCTGCACGAAGTCGCGCTTGGCATCCTCGCCCGCATCGGCAAAGCGCTCCCGCCATTCTACGGCGTAGGCCTTCATTGCGGGAAGCCCCATCCTGAGCAGATCCTTCCAGCGGAAGGATTGATGGCCGGGGTCGGTGATGAAGGTGGGAATGCCCTCCATCCGCATCCGCTCGTGGATATATTCCCCACGGAAGAGCTCCTCCTCCTCGGGGGTAAAGCTCTCCTCCACCATCCGCCCGATGAGCAGGTCGGTGTGTTTGACGGGTATGGAGACCCGCTCCACGAACCGCCTCATTCCTTCGCCGTAGCGAAGAGGCTGTGCGGCAAGCTCTGCCACCTCGCGGGAGATCTCGCTCCACAAGCGCACCCGTTCGGAGGAATAGGTGATCACCGGCTTTTTCGTCAGCGCATAGATGGCTTCGTCTGCCATGATCCTGCGCAGCTCGTCTGTTGAGTTCGTACCGATCTTCATAAGTACACTCCTTTCGGTAAAGGCACGTGGGACGTGTCGCTTTCATTATAGCAGAATCCGCCAAAAAGTCAAGAGCGAATCCGAATTTTCACAGCAAAACGAACAAGTGGCATCGGAAAAGGTATTGACTTTTTTCTGAAAATACTGTATACTGTATTTACTGCGTTATCATCGTGTGAAATTTGCCTCCGCTCACTCGGCACCGTTTTGATGACCGAATTTGTTCAAGGAGAATCCAAATATGAAACAAATCTTTTCTGCCGCACTGGCATCCATCCTGCTGCTGTCCTGCGGCATGATGACCGCCTGCAAGAACGAAGTCCCCGACAGTCCTCCCGCCACCGAGCCACCTGTAGCAGAGCTATCCCCTGTCGGGCTGTCCGAATTTACCATCGTCCGCCCTGCCGCGCTGGCCTACGACACCCAGACCGCCTTTGCCTCCTTCTGTGACGTGCTCACCCAAAACGGCGCCGAGCTGCCCGTCAAGGCCGACAGCGAAGCAGCTGACAGCGGCGCACTCGAGCTCTTAATCGGCATGACCGACCGTGCGGCCTCCAAGGATGCGCTGGAGCTGCTGACCTCCGCTACTGGCGGCGAAAACTACGTCATCCGATTTGACGGCAAGAAGATCGCCATTCTGGGCAAGGACAACACCGCCCTGTGGCACGCGCTCCGTCGGTTTTTGGACGATTACGTGCTCCCCGGTGCCCAATCGGGCGGCGTCACCTTCACCAAGGAGTTCACCGTCCTGGCGGCTTACGACCCCGAGGTGACCGTCCTGCCCAACCTCACCTCAGTCAGCGTACCGCTGGTCTCCACCGTTGAGCCGAACATCCATCGCTGGTCCACCTACGGCAGAGTCATCGAGCTGAAATATAACGGAGAGCACAACGGCACTCTGCTGGCCACCAGCCAATGGGCAGGCGAGTCCTTCCCCATCTACCAAAGCACCAATGGTGGCAAAAACTGGAAGTTCGTCTCTACCGCATCGGAGGAGCTCACGCCCGGCCTCATCGGCAACTGGCAGCCTCATTTGTACGAGCTGCCCTGCAAGGTAGGCGATATGCCCGCAGGCACGCTCCTACTGTCGGGCTGCTCCCACGACTCTGACATGAGTGCAACCATGCAGATCAGCATCTGGCGCAGCTTCGACCTGGGCAAGACCTGGGAGCAATACACCATCGTGGACACCGGCAACGGACTTTCAAACGGTATGTACGAGCCCTTCCTGATCTGCGACGAGGACGGCTCGCTGGTCTGCTTCTACTCGGACGAGACCGAGGTCTCCCAGTTTGGCGGACAGCGGCTGGTGCTGCGAGTATCTAAGGATGGCAAGACCTGGGGCGAGAAGAAATATTGCGTCTCCCCCGATAATCGCGCGCTGCGTCCCGGCATGGTCTCGGTTGCCAAAATGGGCGACCACGGCTATCTGATCGTTTACGAAATGATCGGCCAGCAGGGCGGTCCCGTCTACTACAAGACCTCCAAGAGCCTGACCGAGTGGGAGGATGCCAACTCCCTGGGCAAGCTGGTGACCACCCGCAACAAGCGCTTCACCGGTTGTACGCCCTATTGCGAATGGACTCCCGCAGGCGGTCCTCTGGGCACCGTGATCGCGGCCGGCCGATTCGGCAGTCCAGCGACCGACACCTCCTCCGATCTGTTCGTCAGCTTCGACCTGGGCGAAACCTGGTACACCATCGAGGCACCGCTGGAGTTTGACTATGCCAAGGAATCGGGTGCCAACTACGCCTACAGCTTCGGCTTCTTCACCGGCTCTGACGGATCGATCTATTACATCAACAACGTCTTCCCCAACAACGCCTCGCAGAAGTATGAGTACTGCGTGCTCAAGTTCGCCAAGATCAATCTGAGCGGCTACGCATCCTATCCCGAAAGCTGATCCACCGCTTTGTAGCCACACAAGCAATTCCTCCTCATCTAATAAAATCCAAAAGATAGAGAATGATGGTCATTCTCTATCTTTTTTGTCAAGTGGGAGTAGCAGCAAGTGAACGGGCGGCGGAAACGGGGATCTCCTCATCCGCCCCTTTTGCAACATCACCTCTCTCCGCTGGAAAAGGCTTGGAGGCGGAACATATGCACCGAGTGAACGAGCGATGCATTCTGTTCGCACGCCACATACCCCGTAGGGCGGGGGCTTGCTCCCGCCGTCCGAACGATCTGCGCCAAGGGGACGGGCGGTGCGATGCGCACGATGCGGGCTGATATGGAATCCGCCACTACATGGGAGATGGTACATTTCACGCCAAGGCAACATTCGGTGCGCCTCCTTCGATGCCGCCTGCGGCGGCGCGGAACGGGACGCTTCGCTATTCCGTCGCTACGCTCCTTACAAGACCGTTCCCTACAAGGTTAGATCGATCCGCACGTTGTCTGCTCCAAGGGGGCGTGCGGTGGAATGCGTTTGGAGCGGGCCGTCGAGGACGCCGGCCCCTACAGGTGCGGTGGAACATACCGCATCAAGGGAACGGTCGGCGCATTCTGTTCGCACACCCACACCGGTAGGGGAGGGGCTTGCTCCTCCCGCCTCGAAGACGGCAACAAACGATTCGCACCAAGTGAACGTGCGGTGCGCCTCCTTCGTTTGCCGCCTGCGGCGGAACATACCACATCAAGAGAAAGGTCGGCGCATTCTGTTCGCACACCCACACCGCACACCAATCACTCCCCTGCCCCCAACCAACAAAGGCACCGATGGACTTGTTATCCATCAGTGCCTTTTCGTTTCATCAATTGACTTTTTCCCAAACAACCGCTTGGTGCGGCGAATGAGCCCTCGCCAGATCCGTCGGAGCAGGCGGGTGTGATGCCACAGACGGCAGTAGAGCCGATACCCGCGCTCATCCACCGTGTGCGTCTTTCCGCCGCGGGTGAAGGCGGTGACCACACCGATCATCTGCTCCTGCCGAAGTCCTCGCTCCAATACCACCTGATTGTCGCCAGCGCAGGTGAGGGTGTCCCCCACCCTGACGATCCGATGGAGTACGTACTTGCCGCTGTCCCGCTGATAGAGCGGCAGATCGTATTTTTTCAGCGGAGCGGTGATCGGCGACAGCGTGACCGTGTCAACGCCCTGCCGAAGCATAGGCAGCATACTGATCCCTTTCGGGGAAAAGCAGACCGACTGCCCTGCCGCCAGCCGCTCCCGGATCAGCGGCATCAGATCGTCCATATGTGCGGTATAGATCGCTTTTTTCATCCGTACATCCCTCCGATAATATCGCCGATGTCGATGGAGCCGCCGCCCTCGATCACGATGTCGTCCCGACTCTCCTCGTATTCCGCCTTGGCACGGTAGAGCCATTCCATATACGCCGACGGTGAGGCAAAACGCATGAAGTGCGCCTGCTGCTCCTCGGGAGTCATCGCCAGATATGCCTCGTAGGTGACCGCCGCAGGATCGCTTGTCTCGGGTGCGGGCTGGGAGGTCTCGGGCGTAGGCGTGGTGACCGGTGCCGTGGTGGTCGTCACGGGCACCTGGGAGGTCACAGGAGCCTTCGTAGTCGTCACGGGCGTCTGAGAGGTCACGGGAGCCTTCGTGGTCGTCACAGGTGCAGCCGTTGCGGGAGCCCTCGTCGTGGTGGCCTCGGTGGCGGGCTTGGTCGCCTTGGTGGTATTCGCCTTGGTCGTGGTAGTCGCAGGCTTTGGAGGAGTCGTCACTGCGGTGGTGACCGTCGTTTCGGCAGCCTCGGTTTCGGACACAGACGGAGCATTCCCGGCGGCTTCGCCAATCGTGCCGTCTGCGGTGGTCGTCCCGGGAGCCGCATCGGGCGCGGGTGCTTGGGTGACTCCTTCCCCTGCCTCGGGAGTGCCCAGCTTGGTGACCGTTCCCCCGGTCAGGGAGGCACTCGCCGATTGGGCCGTGGGCGCGGCCGTCGTCTCCGGATAATCGCTCTCCCCGCCGTCGTCCTGCATCGCCACTGCAAACAGGGAGAGCAGCACCAGCACGGCGGCGATCACGATAATGATTTTACTATTCATGAACAGGAGCCTTTCCTGATAATTTCAAATTCATCGAAAACCCTTTTCCAATCAAAAAACCGGAGCGAATCCGGTTTCTTGATGGAAAATAATTATTGCAGATCAATGCAACCGGCACGACCGAGCTTATTCAAAAATTCGTCTACGTCTTCCAGAGCGATCTCGCGGGAGACGTCGTAAACGGTAGTCAGCATATCTGCCAGTGCTTCCCGATCCTTGCCCTGCTCCAGAAGTCTCCAAAGCATCACACCGGACTCGTTCAGCTTGATCATGCCGTTAAAGTTGACCGTTGCATCGCTGAGGGGTAACACCACCCAGTTGCCTGCAACCTGCCGAAGTACGAATTTTCCGTTCAGTTTCATAATCCTGCCTCCTCTGCGCCTTGGCGCATGGTTTCATAGCTAAGCCGCGCCGCATCGGGCTCGGGCTTGTTGTAGAGTTCGTAAACAGGAATTTCCTTCACCAGCTTGTCGATGTGAGACAGGAGCAGATCGAGCCGCTCTACGTCTCTGAATCGACGCATGGTTTGGGAAAGAATCCGTGCCGTAGCTTCCATCTCGTCCAGGCGGCGAATGGTATTCTCCTGCCCGCGACGGAGGAAGCAGATCCCCGCAAGAGGGACTTTTTTGTTTTGATTGATGCCGTCCTTGCCACACCAAGGGGTGCCGTAGGCGAACCAACGGCCGTCCAGGCGGCGGAGGGCGGGCTTGTCATCGTTGAACACCTGGGCGGCGTCCCCGAAGAGCTGCTGCCACAGGCGGGTGTGGGTGGATTTGCCCATCCCACTGGGGCCCGAGAAGAGGTAGGCTTTACCGCAAAGCTCCACAGCGGAGGAATGGAGGTAGAGCCCATCGAAATGAATCAGCTGACGGCAGAATTGAATACAAGATTCCATATAGGCGACCGTATTCTCCCCTGCCCCGCCGTATTTCTCGGATTTGTAAAGGTCAGCGCGGATAGTGATATCCGCGCCGCCTTGTTGATTGGTTAGGTATTCCCTACAACGGGGGGACATGCCCCCCGCTTCGGGAACTTCGATCAGAAGATCAGCGATTCTGCAGAGCATCTAAATTAGATACCCTCTTCATCATCTTCGCCAACCTGCCAACTATCGTCGAAAAAACCGTCCATGATAGGTTCATCGATTTCGAAATCAATAATTTCTGCATCGGGCTTCAAATATTCTTTCTTCATTTCTATCACCTCAAATCATGGGAGTTATTCTGCATCGGCTGCAGGAGCAGTGTAGGTGTAAGATGTGTAACCGTCAACCTTATCGGTTCTTTCTGCTACTACGCCGGTAGCGGTAGAAGTAAAGGTAGGAGTAGCGGTGATTACAGAACCGGATTCCAGTGCATCAAGACCGGACAGAGAGAATTCGATGGTCTTGTTGACGGTCATTGCAGTCTTTTGGCCACTTACAACCTGCTGGTATGCGCCTTCAGCGTATTCCTGCAGGAATTCGCCGGTTACAACATACTTCACGTTGCTTGCAGTCACGCCGGTCCAAGAAACATTCACAGACAACTCAACACCGGAGTTCGCAGTGTCTGCCAGCAGACGGTATGCTTCAGCGCTGGAGAGTCTCAGTCTGAAGCGGAAGGTAACCGCATTGCTCAGAGGAGTCTTCAGGCTCAGCAAACCAACAGTGTAAGCGTAGAATCTGTAGCAACCGTTAGCTGCATCATACAGAGGCAGATAAGTGTTGTTCTGCTGCAGCTGAGTGAACGCCTGGGTCTTGTCGTTGCTGATCTTGATGCCGCCCAGACCGTCGGTTTCACCATTGTTGTCAATGACGTTACCGAAGGAGAAGACGTTGCCTGCGGTGATGGTATGACCGTTCAGGTTGAAGGTCACGCCTGCAGGAACCATCAGCATAGCCTCGGTCTGATCGTCAACCAGCAGGATGACAGTCTCGCCGGAAGTAGCAGCCATCAGAGCGTCGGATACGTCGGTGTAGTAAACATCGTCGTTTACGTTGTAAGCAACGTCCTTACGCTTCTCAACAGTCCAGGTGCCGTCGCCGTTGTCCTTAGCGTAGTAGCCGATAGCGCAATCATCGTTCACGTTCCAGTCGAAGGTGCCTGCGTAAACCTCAGCGCCCTCAGCGAAGGTGACGGTGTTGCTGCCCTTGTAGACTACAACATTCTTAGTCAGGTCGAAGTCAACCGTGACGTTGGCCAGGATGGTGATCTTTTCGACCTCATCAGCAGCTGCATAAGCCTCTGCGAAGGTAGCGTAACCGACATTCTGTGTATACCAATTGCCGCTCTTATGCTGCTCAGCAACATAAGCAACTGCATCCACAATGGTCCATGTGCCGTCGCCGTTGTTCTTGCAAGCCTTGACAGGCACGCCCAACAGCTCAGCCACCTCGACGGCATCCTTCACCTCGAAGATGTAATACTGATGGAATACATCAGCATTAAACGTACCGCCGATGACGATGATGTTCTGGGTGTTCTGGCCCTTTGCGTTGAAGATCCAGGGGCTACCATTATCTCCAGTACCCACATTGCCCAGGTGGAAGTTACCACCGGAGACAATGATCACTTCATCATACTGAGAGTAGATCAGCGCGCTGTCAACCTTGTCAGCGGTATAAGAGCCGCTTTCGATGTTCAGCTTGCCGCCATTGCCGTAGCAGGTTACAAGGGAGTAAACGATTGCATCATTTGCAGAAACCTCAACAGAACCGGTGCCTACGGAATCCTTCAGCGTCAGGGTGCCGTTGGTATCGACTGTGAACACGCCCATCAGCATGGAGCTCTTCTCGTCTGCCAGATCAGCAGCAGAAGCATCTACGGTGATGTCGTAGCCGTTCAGGTCGATGGTGATCGCCTTGTCGGCAACGTTGAAGATGGTTGCGTATTCGCCGGAGTTCTTGATAGTCTCAGCAGTGGTCAGCTCGATATCCTTCAGCAGAACGATGGTCTCGCCGTTCTTTGCAGCCTCGATAGCCTCCTGCAGAGATTCGTAGGAAACGCCGGTGGTGATGTTCTGTGCAACGTAGTCGTAAACGATTGCGGTCAGGAAGTACTTACCGTTCTCGTATGCAACCTCGTAGCCCGCAACGCCGGATGCTACAGCAAAGTCAGCGGGAGCGGTCAGAGTTGCATCGACTTCTGCCAGAACGTACTTGGCATACTGGCTGCCGGTCAGAGTGTCAACGGTGTTGTCACCGTAGAACTTGAAGGTCTGCATGCCGGAAGAACCGGAACGTTCATAAATTACGATAGAAGTAATATCGCAATTCTTCAGATTGATGGTCTTGGACGCGTAGTTATGAATTTGGAGACCATAGGGCACGTTGTTCATTACTACGTTTTCAAGAGTTGCAGTAGTACCGTAAACCCAATTGATGCCGAGCGTTGCGTCCTCAACGGTAACGTCCTTCACCACAACAGTGGGAGTGGACTTGTTAGCGTACAGGAAGCCGTAGCCGTAGTTCTTCACGGTACAGTTCTCAACGGTGATGCTCGTGATACGGTTAGTGGTAATGGCGTAGCCGGTGCCGTTTACGAAGTTCACGTTCTTAACGGTAGCATCAGTAGCAGTGCCGGAAACGGAGATGTTGCCGGTGTACTGCCAGTTGTCGCCGTCAATAGTGATGTCCTTAGAAACAGTCACGTCTTCGGTTACGTTCGCCAGCAGAACGATGGTATCGCCTGCGGTTGCAGCCTTGATTGCTGCTGCCAGAGTAGCGTAGATCTTGCCGGTGGCAGTGTTCTTTGCAACGGGCTCCAGCTTAGCAACGGTGTGATGTACGCTGCTCAGCTCTTCACCGCAAACACCACAGTAGGTAACCATGTCGTAGCCGCCTTCTGCATCAACAGTAGGAGCAACATAGTTTTCCTGAACAGGTGCGCCTGCAACGTGTCCCTTAGCGGGAGTTACGATAGTATCGCGGCTGATCTCATGACCGCACTCAGTGCAGCTTGTGATCACGTGCATGATACCGTTGGTGGTACAGGTTACCTGGCTCTCGATCACGTAGATGGGAGTGCCGCCAACGTGGCCGATAACCTCGGTGTAATCTGCAACGTAGCTGTGTCCGCAATCGCAGGTGTAGGTGGTGTAGCCACCCTCGGTGCAAGTGGGAGCAGTTACAACTGCAGTGTAGCTGTGAGGCAGTACAGTCCAAGTGTCGTCGCCATTGTTCTTGATGCAGTAGCCTTCAACCAGCTTAGCCTCGCAATCCTTCTGTGTACCGTAGTTCAGGTAAGGATTCTGGTTGTAGGTACCGCCGCTGATATAAACGAAGGTAGCGTTCTTGCCCTCGGTGTTGAAGATCCAGGGCTTGGTGTCGCTGTTCTCGCCTGCGTTACCCATGGTGAAGTTGCCGCCGGTAACAGCAGACTTGTGATCGTCCTCAGCGTAAATGATCGATGCAGACTTGTAACCCTTTTCGATGTTGTAAGCACCGCTATTGATGGTCAGCTCGCCACCACAGTTGTAGAACATGGAGTAGATTGCCACATTCTCATCAGCAGGTACGTAGAAGCCGCCGTTGTCGCCGGTGGAATCCATCAGAGTCAGACCTGCGTTGTCGTAGATGAATACGACAGCTTCCAGGCAGGATGCAATACCGTCAGCGTAGTTAGCAGCGTCGCCGTGCTTGACAGTGACGGTGTGTCCTGCGAAGTCGATGGTGACGTTCTTGCCGTCAACGATGATCACGGACTCGTAGCCGAAGTTCGCTTCAGTCTGAACGGTTGCGCCGATCACATGATCCTTCAGGATTACGATGGTGTCGCCGTCCTGAGCTGCGTCAACGGCTTCCTGAATGGACTCGTACTTGGTGTCGCCAATCTGTGCTACGTAATCGATTTCAACCAGGAAGTACTTGCCATCCTCGTAAGCGACTCTGTAGCCGTCTACGGTGGTGGTAGCCTTCAGGCCATCGATTGCGGTCACAGTGGTGTCAACCTTGTTCAGAACGATGGTCAGCTTGTCGGAAGCGCCGTCAATCACCAGGTTGTTGGTAGTGTCAATGAAGTTCATTGTCACAGACGCGGTATTCGCATCGGTCGCATAGTAAACAATGGAGTCGATACCGCATTCCTCGAAGTTGACAGTGCCCTTCGCGTTGTTACGGATCAGCACGCCTGCTTCGGTAACGGAAGTGTTCACGTTCTTGAAGGTAGCGGTGCTGTTCACGTAGGACAGAACGATACCGTTGGTAGAATTGATCACCTCAACGTTTTCTGCGGTGAAGCCGGTAACGGAGCTTGCACCGTAAACCAGGTCGAACATACCGTTGCCGGTAGTATTCTTCACAACAACATCGTAAACATAACGCAGACGCATACCGTAATCGTCATAGCCCTCGCCGGTGAAGGTACAGCCTTCAACCGTAATGTTACGGGCATAACGATCAGCCTTTGCGCTTCCGTTAATATACAGACCGTAGCCGTCCACAACGAAGTTGATGTTCTTGATGGTCAGTGCCTGACCCTGTGCGCCGGCATAACCGGTGCCATTCACGGTCATGGTACCGAAGTACTTGTAGTTTGCACCGTCGATGGTAAACTGAACGTTCTTAGCCTGCTTGATAGTAACGTCTTCGTCAATATCAGTCAGGAATACGATCGTCTCGCCGGACTTAACCTCAGCAATTGCGTCAGCCAGCTTAGCGTAGTTCACGCCGGTATTGGTGTTCCGTGCAATAGCGGTCTCAACAGTCAGAGTGCCGTTTACAACGGTTACGTTATAGTTGGGGTTCTCGCCCAGAGTTACAACGATGTCGAAGGTGCCTACAGTCTTACCGTCGGTATCAACAGACAGAGTGTAGTTCAGGGTCTCACCGTCAACCGCACCAACAACAGTAGCAGTCAGCTCGGGAACAGTGTTACCTGCAACCATGGACTTGTTGTCAGCAGTGATGGTAACGTCCTTAGGAATGACGGTCAGGGAGCCGCCAAGCAAGGTAACGTTCCAGTTCGGGAAGGTCTGGTATACGATGTTGATAGTGTAAGTACCAACGTTTGCATACTCGGGTGCGTTCCAGGACAGGTTGTAGATGACTTCGGTCTTGGCAAGCTCGTCGCTGTAGGTCAGGGTAACAGCAGGAGTCTTTTCACCGTAGGTGATGGTCACACTGTTAACGGTTACAGTTACAGTTGCCTTTGCGATAGTCCACTCCAAGGTAACAGTACCGGTATAGTCGCCAGTACCTTTAATGGTAATGGTGTGGCTGCCTGCAGTAGTAGCAGTATTGCCGGTTACGGTAAAGTCGGTGCCTTCAACAAGAGTATTGCCGAATGCATCGGTTGCAACGAAGCCCTGCGTCTGAACGTTGCCGTTGTAGATGTGGGTTTCATTGTTGAGAGTTGCGCTAAATTCCTGAGGAGGCATTACGGTGTAAACGCCTTCAGCGGTCTTAATGGTTACCAGACCGCTTGCACAGTAGGTATCCATATCCTTGCTGTAGTTACCTGCATTCAGTACCAAAGTACCGTTTACAGTAACGTCACCCAGCACGGAGCCTGCTGCCATGTAATCCTGTGCAGTGGTACCGGTCACGGTGGAATCCACGATAGTCAGGTTACCGTTTACAGCCAGTTCAGCATTCAGGGTCTTGCCGTTCAGATCCAAAGTGACGGTGCGGCCTGCCTCAACCGTAGCGGTTTCCAGTGCACGAGCGATCACATTGATATCGCTGCCCAGCTTGATGTTTGCAACAGTGGTCTCGGAGAGAACCTGCTGCAGGTGCTCGAAGGAGTTGACAACTACAGTGCCCTCGCCATCAACGATGCCCTTGATGGTAAGCACAGTGTCTGCATCCAGAGTCAGTTCAACATTCTCAGGAATGGTGATGCTGGTGCCGGACGCCAGAATGATTTCCTGACCTGTCAGAGTTGCCAGATCCTCAGTGAGGGTCAGGCGGCCGTAGATCAGATTGATGCTCATGAAGCTATCCTTCATGATTACACGAACAGTGCTATTGCCGCTGTCAACGAACAGGCTATCCTTCTCGCCGATGATATTCTCACCATTGATCTGGAAGTAACCGGTCGTATTCTGCGCACCATTGTTCAGCTGAATAGTGCCGTCGAATGCGATGTTACCATTCAGATTAAACACGGAGTTTGCACCCAGTACAACACGGTTGTCAGATCTGGTAACCAGAACGTTACCGGTCTTATCACTGCTGTTGATAACATTTACAACGGTATTGTAGCTGATACCCATCCAGTGAGAAGTCCAAGTGTTGCCATTCAGGTCAACAGTAATGCTGCCATTGGGGTTGAAGCCGTTGTTATCGCTGTCAACATCTGCATACAGGACGATTTCACAAGTCTTGTTCCAGCCAGTGTTGGCATCGATAGTAGCCTTCGCATCAGCCCAGCTGTTGAATGCTGTATCATTGACAGTCAGAACACATTCCAGAACAGTCAGAGTGCCGTCTACAACGGTTACGTCGTAGTTGGGATTGTCGCCCAGAGTAACAACGATTGCGTAAGTGCCAACATTGCCGATTGCGGAAACGTAATCGGTAGACAGAGTGTAGTTCAGGGTCTTACCGTCAACCACGCCTTCAACGGTAGCATCCAGAGTGGGGATGGTGTTGCCTGCAACCATGGTCTTGTCGTTGGCAGTAATCGTAGCTGCCTTCTTAGCGATGGTCCAGTTTGCCTCTGCGGAGCCGAAGAATCCGTAGTTGCCGTCCTTAGCCTTAACGGTCAGCACATAAGTGCCTGCGTCGGTCTGAGAAGTAACGATCACATTGTAGTTCTCGGATGCTACTACATTGCCGTTTACATCGTATACGGTAATGTTGGTAGGATTCTGAGCAGTGCCGTTGTAGGTCAGTTTATCACCGATCACAACAGATCCGATCTCGATCTTCTTCAGAACAGTCCAAGTGCCGTCGCCGTTATTCTTTGCCCAGTAGCCGTCTGCGCAGTTCGCGTAAACGTCTGCGTCAAAGGTACCTGCGGTGATTACCACGCCGGTGTCAATCAGGTTAATTGCGCCGGTGTAGTTAATGTCTGCTCTATCCAGAGTATAGCTATCAATTACGATGCCTTCTGCGATAGCGATGTTGGTGATTGCAGTTTCGGTCAGAACCTGATCCAGGTGGGTCTTGGTGCCAACCTTGATGGTGCCCTCGCCATCAACGGTGCCCTTGATGGTTACGTTGGTGGTGGGATTCAAAGTCAGGGTGACGCCAGCGGGAATGGTGATGCCGGTGCCGGAAGCAATAGTGATCTCCTGCAGAGCAAGAGTCTCCAGATTCTGAGTCAGCGTCAGATGACCCATCAACAGACCCAGAGTCATGTACTGATCCTTCAGAGTCAGTCTGACAGTGGTAGTATCACATACAAACAGGCTGTTGTCAGTACCGATGATGTTTTCGCCGTTGATCTGGAAGTATGCAGAACCATTACTCAGACCCTGGAACTGCATAGTGCCGTCAAAGCCAACACCATTCACCAAGTTCACGGTAGACTTTGCGTTAATCGCCAAAGGATAACTACCGTTGGTGTTCTTCAGGGTTCCGGGAACACCGTTGCTGGTATCGGTAACAGTCAAAACAGTACCAAACTGGACAGTAGCAGTATGGTGGAAGGTAAGGTCAAAGCCGTTCAGGTCGATAACGATGCTGCCACCGTTTGTGGGGAACTTATGCTCAACCTTCTTACCATTCTCATCTACGCCGTACTCAACGTCTGCGTACAGCTTGATCTGAGAATCCTTCTTGATAGAAGACCTCGCATCAGCCCAGCTGTTGAATGCAACGCCGTCAACAGTCAGTACGCACTGCTCAACAGTCAGAGTGCCGTCTACAACGGATACGTTGTAGTTGGGGTTATCGCCCAGAGTTACAACGATGTCGTAGGTGCCGTGATTGCCGATTGCGGAAACGTAATCGGTAGACAGAGTGTAGTTCAGGGGCTCACCGGTCACATTACCAATAACAGTTGCGCTGAGAGTGGGAGCTCCATTGCCTGCAACAATAGTCACATTGTCAGCAGTGATGGTGGCTGCCTTCTTAGCGATGGTCCACTCAACCTCAACAGTGCCGGTGTAGTTGCCGTTGCCGGTTACGGTCAGAGTGTAGGTACCTGCGTTAGTAGCAGTATTGCCGGAAACGGTGTAAGTGATACCGTTGGTAACAGTGATATTCTGGGTCTGCTCGGAGCCATTATAGGTCAGAGAGCCGTTCAGTTCCACGTCAGCTGCGGTAATCGACTTAGTGGTGATGGTCAGAGTGCCGGGGATTACTTCGATGTCGAAGTTGTTATCCATGAATACGTATG
>JAFTKV010000297.1 GCA_017453085.1 Clostridia bacterium | reverse complement strand
GAGCTTGTTGAGGATCAGAGAGGTCAGTGCCTCGCCCTCTACGTCCTCGGCAATGATCAGCAGCCTTCTGCCCATCTGCAGTACCTGCTCCAGAATGGGAAGGAGATCCTGCAGATTGCTGATGGTCTTATCGGTTACCAGTACCAGCGCATCGTCCAGTACGGCTTCCATCTTGTCGGTATCGGTTGCCATGTAGGGAGACAGATAGCCGCGGTCGAACTCAGAGGTGGTTTCGGGGATTGCCGCACGAATCTGGTTTACCCGGGATGCGATTGCATAGGGATCGCCCTGACCGCCCACGATGATGGTGCGCTCCTTGTTGACCTTGATCTGTCTTGCAGAGCCCAGCATATCAACAGAAGCTTCCTTCAGCTCGTAGCCCAGCTCGGAAGTGATAACCATAGCACCGGTAAGGGTTGCGATGTCCTGAAGCATCTCTTTTCTGCGGTCGCCAAAGCCGGGAGCCTTGACACAGCATACGTTCAGAGTACCGCGGAGCTTGTTGAGGATCAGAGAGGTCAGTGCCTCGCCCTCTACGTCCTCGGCGATGATCACCAGCTTTCTGCCCATCTGCAGTACCTGCTCCAGAATGGGAAGGAGATCCTGCAGGTTGCTGATGGTCTTATCGGTTACCAGTACCAGCGCATCGTCCAGTACGGCTTCCATCTTGTCGGTATCGGTTGCCATATAGGGGGACAGGTAGCCGCGATCGAACTGCATACCTTCCACAACCTCGCAGAGAGTTTCAGCGGTCTTGGATTCCTCAACGGTGATAACGCCGTCGGCGGAAACCTTCTCCATTGCATCGGCGATAAGAGTACCGATCTCCTCGCTGCCGGAGGATACGGTGCCGACTCTTGCAATATCGGCGGTACCGTTCACCTTCTGAGAGTTTGCCTTCAGAGATGCAACTGCAACCTCCACTGCCTTGGCGATGCCCTTGCGGATCACCATGGGGTTTGCGCCTGCAGCCACGTTCTTCATACCCTCGGTGAGGAATGCCTGTACCAGCAGAGTTGCGGTGGTGGTACCGTCACCTGCGGCGTCGTTGGTCTTGGTAGCAACCTCCTTCACCAGCTGTGCACCCATGTTTTCACAGGGATCGTCCAGCTCGATCTCCTTGGCGATGGTCACGCCGTCGTTGGTGATCAGGGGTGCGCCGTACTTGCGCTCCAGAACGACGTTTCTGCCCTTGGGGCCCATAGTAATCTTTACGGTGTTTGCCAGTTTATCTACGCCGGTCATCAGACCGTTGCGGGCAGCGGTGCCCAATACGATTTCTTTTGCCATGATAAATTACCTTCTTTCGTGGAATGGTTCGTTTATTCGACGATTGCGAGAATATCGGTGACGATGACGATGATGAGTTCATCGCCGTCTACCTTGACCTTGGTGCCGGCATAGTTTGCCAGAACGACCTTGTCGCCCACATTGACGGTCATGTTGATCTCATCACCGTTCTTGTCTTTGCCGTTGCTGACTGCAACTACTTCTGCAAACTGGGGCTTTTCCTTGGATGCGGCGGTGAGGATGATACCGCCCTTGCTGACCTCTTCTACTTCAGTCATTTTTACTACTACCTTGTCAAACAGGGGTTTTACTGTCATTTGGAATTCCTCCTTACATGTATTCAAATCAATGTTAGCACTCTTTGTATCGGAGTGCTAAACCACACATATTATTGTATCTATATTCCAGAAAATTACAACCCCTTAAGCGCATAATTAACACATTGTTAACACTCTGGCAATATGTAAACCGATTCGTTGACCGAGATTTTTCGGCGGTTCTGCCCTCCCCTCGCACCGCATACATTGAGGATGAATTCATTTGTTCGGAGGTATGTCGATGAAGCTCCTGCAAGGGATATACGATCTGCTTTTATCCCCCATCATGCTGGTGGCTGTGCTGCTCGTCGGGATCGTTTGCACTCTGTGGCTCGGTCGTTATTTCGTGCGTCATCCGCTGCGGATCACAAGCGATCTGTTGGGGAAGACGAAATCGGGCGGACGGCTGTCCTCCCTGAAGGCGTTGACCGTTGCGCTGGCGGGAACGCTGGGTGTCGGCAATATCGCAGGCGTTGCCGCAGCCATCGCCGCCGGAGGTGCTGGCGCGGTCTTCTGGATGTGGCTGGGCGCACTGCTGTCCATGCTCATCAAATACGCTGAGGTGGTTCTGGCCGTCCGCTATCGCAGAGTTTCGGAAAACGGATTCATCGGCGGAGCGATGTATTATATGCGCAGTCCGCGGACGGCGGCGGTCTTTGCGCTGCTCTGCCTGTTTGCCTCCTTTGCGCTGGGCAACGTCATGCAGGCAGAGACGGTGGCACGCTCCATGGAAGAGGCGTTCTCCATTCCTCCCGTTATCTGCGGTATTTTGCTGGCGATCCTGCTTTATCTGGTCATTTGCCGAGGGTTTACCCGTATTTCTCAGGTCACGCTCTATCTGGTTCCCCTCACCGCGGCGATTTACGTGGGGATCTGCCTGTTTGCCATCGGCAAGGAGATCACTGCGCTCCCCCGTGTGCTGGCAGCAATCTTTCGATCGGCATTCGTTCCTCCTGCCGCGCTGGGCGGAGCGGGCGGTCTGGCACTCGCACGGGTGATCCGCACGGGGATCTCCCGTGGACTCATCACCCACGAAGCGGGATGCGGTACTGCTCCCATGGCGCACGCAGAAGCGAACACCGACAGCCCCGTTCGACAGGGCTTTCTGGGCATCTTCGAGGTATTTGCCGACACGATGATCCTCTGCTCGCTGACCGCATTCGTCCTGCTGATCCACATGGATCGCTTCCCCACGCTGGAGGGAATGGAGCTGGTGATCGCCGCCTTTTCGGTCTCGCTGGGCGGTGCCGCAGGACCGATCCTGGCTCTGCTGATCTGCTGCTTTGCCGCTGCTACCATGATCGGCTGGTCTCACTACGGAACGACCTGCATCGCCTATCTTGCAAACAATAATCCCCATCTTTCCGCATACAAAAAACTGTATGCGATCGCATACAGTTTTTTAGCAATATTGGGTTCAGTTACGGCAAGTAACCTGATGTGGCTGCTTTCCGACTATGCGGTGGCATTGATGCTACTGCTGCATCTGCCCTGCTTGCCGGCAAAGCTGCGGGAGGTCACTGAGGCGACCCGCGCCTATTTCGCTCAGAGTGCACGAAGCTTAGAGAATACCTTGGCACCCGATGCGGACAGCGCAAAATCGAAGGACTTGCGGGAGATTCCGTGAACCAGGAATGCAGTCAGGCCCTCTTCGGTATACAGGATCTCTGCATCCTGGAAATAGGGGGACAGCTTCTCGGGGGAGAGATCTACTGCAGCGTAATACTGGTTAGGCGTAGTCTCCTCGTCGCAGACGATGCTGGAGTCGCCGCACTCCCAGGTTTCCTGAACGGGCTGGGTGGTTTTCAGATACTTGGCAATATCCATGATATCCGACAGCACTGCGGAGCCGGTGGGCAGACTGCCTGCGCCGGGACCGTAGAACATCACGTCTCCGATGGATGCCGCACGCACCAGGATCGCATTATATACGTCATCCACGTTGACGATGGGGTTCTGAGGAGTGACCAGACAGGGCGATACGCGGATGTCGATGGTTCCGTCGGGCAGTCGCTTGGTGCTGCCGATCAGCTTGACCGCACCGCCGAATTTCTTGGCGATGGAAACGTCGGTCTGGGAAATGTTCCGCACGCCTACGCAGCTGACCATCGAGGGAGAGATCAGCGTGCCGAATGCCAGTGCCGCCAGGATGCAGATCTTTCGGCAAGCGTCGTCGCCGTTGACGTCCGCACGGGGATCCCGCTC
>JAFTKV010000296.1 GCA_017453085.1 Clostridia bacterium | reverse complement strand
TGTTTCTGTTTTTGACAAAAACGAAGGTTTTTGCAAATTCTGTACAGATAAACAGGCGATCCCGATTGGCGCAGACGATGGAGGGTCATCTGTTTTTTCTATTGCCAAATCGCCGCTTCGTATTGACTTTTTCTCTGCTTTCGTGTACAATAACAATCGGAGAGAATTCGGCAGATATGGTCGAATTACATAGTATTTGCATAAGATCCGCAAAATTTGCGGTGAAAAGGAGCCCCTTATGAAGAAAAAGCTGCACATTATTCCCCACTCCCACTGGGACCGTGAGTGGTATCAGTCCTTTGAAGCCCACCGGATGAAGCTGGTGGAGCTGTTTGACGCCATCATTGAGGAGATGGAAAAGTCCGACGAGTACACCTACTATCATATGGACGGTCAGTTCATTCCCGTGGAGGACTATCTGGAGATCCGTCCCCATATGAGAGATCGCCTGCAGAAGCTGATTGCGGAAGACCGCATCCAGGTCGGCCCTTGGTATGTTTTGCAGGATGAGTTCCTCACCAGCGGCGAGGCAAACGTCCGCAATATGCTTTACGGCATCAAGCTGTCCAAATCCTTCGGTGCAGATCCGCTGATGTGCGGCTATTTCCCCGATGCATTTGGCAATATCGGTCAGGCACCCCAGATCTGCCAAGGCTTTGGCATCGACAACGCCGTATTTGGCAGAGGTCTGAACGATATCGGCACTGATAACCAGGTCATTCAAAAGAATGGTATCACCGATTCCGAGCTGCTTTGGCAGGCACCCGACGGCAGCGAGGTCATCGGCGTGCTCTTCACCGACTGGTACTGCAACGCAATGGAGCTGCCCACCGATCCCGACGCGCTGAAGGAGAAGATTCTGAAGATGGGTCATTCCCTGGAGCGTTTCTCGGTCTCCGATCACCTCCTCGGCATGAACGGCTGTGACCATCAGCCCCTCCAGCGCAATTTGGTGGAGGTTATCAAGACCGCCAACGAGGTGCAGGACGAGTACGAGGTAGTCCAGTCCAATTTCAAGGATTATCTTGCCGAGATCCGCAAGATCAAGGATCAGCTTACCCCCTTCAAGGGCGAGATCATCGGCCAGTACACCAACGGCTGGTGGCTGCTCACCTCCACCGCCTCCACTCACATCGACATCAAGACCCGCAACTGGAAGAACCAGCACACGCTGGAGCGGCTTGCTGAGCCCGCAACCCGTCTGGCGGCACTGGTGGGCGGCAAATATGACCGTGACTTCTTCCTCTACGCTTGGCGCAGACTGATGCAGAACCATCCCCACGATTCCATTTGCACCTGCTCCTGTGACGAGGTTTACGACGCAATGCTGGCACGCTTCGACTCCTCTCAGCAGGTGTCCGATAAGCTCACCGAGAATGCACTGGAGTATTTGGCAAGCGTCATCAACACCGACTGCGGCGGTGACAAGTCCATCGTAGTTCTCTCTCTGGAGCCCGGCAAGTCCACCGTGACCGCCAAAGCCAACGTAGACTTCGCAAGAGATGAAAAAGCGCAGGCAATTGCCATCTACGATAGCGAGGGCAATCTCGTTCCCGCCAAGATCAACCGCATCGACAATCAGTTCACCTATACGCTCCCCAAGGACAGATTCCGTCAGCCCCGCTACGTGGATCGCTTCGAGGTAGAGTTCCCCGTGACCACCGAGGGGATGGGCTGGCAGGTTTATAAGGTCGTGAAGGTGGACACTGCTCCCGTCCTCGACTGCCCCATCACCATCCGTGCAAACGGTATGGCCAACGAGGTGCTTTCGGTTACCTTCCGTCCCGACGGCGCATTCAACCTCACCGATCTGCGCACCGGCAGAACCTTCTTCGGTCAGAACCGTCTGGAAGATCAGCCTGACCACGGTGAGAGTTACAACTTCAAGGCAGGCGGCGAGCCCGTCCTCTGCGAGGCTGCCGAGACCACTCTCTACGAAACCACTCCCTACAGCGCAACCTTCAAGACGGTTGCCAAGCTGGTAGGCGACGCTACCGTTACCTCCTACGTGACCCTCACCAAGGGCGTAAACCGTGTAGACGTGAAGTCTGTAATCACCAACAACGGCGAGGATCACCGTATCCGTGCGCTGTTCGATACCGATATTTCCACCGACGTGGCACTGTCCGAGGGTCAGTTTGACCTTACTGCCCGTCCCATCGAGCCTTCCTTCACCTGGACTAACCCCTCCAACCTGCAGAAGACCCAGGCGTTCGTGGCATTGGAGCCTAAACACGGCGCATCCCTTGCCATTGCCAACCGCGGTATCTGCGAGTACGAGGTGCTCCGCAACGATCATAATACCATCGCCATCACCCTCCTGCGCTCTGTAGCCGAGATGGGCGACTGGGGCATTTTCCCCACTCCCAAGGCACAGTGCAAGGGCGAGTATACGCTGGAATACGCCGTTGTCCCCTACTGCACCGATTGCAGAGGCATCGCTTACCGCACCGCCTACGACTTCGCCGCTCCCGCAACGCTTGCCATCGGCACCGAGTGCCACAAGGGCGACGTTCCCGCATCCAAGGAGTACGTGAAGTTCGACAATCCCTTCGTCCACGTCACCGCCTGCAAGCAGGCCGAGGATCGGGACACCACTATCCTCCGCTTCTTCAACCTCACCGATAAGCCCCAAACCCTCAATGCTACCCTCTGCGGCTGCGTAAAGGAAGCTTGGCGCACCAACCTGAACGAGGAGCGCGAGGAAGCCCTTGCCGTAAATGACGGCGTGCTGACCATGACCGTCCCCGCTAAGAAAATCGTGACGATCGAATTGGTTTAAGATTGCAGGGCTCCGCCCCGCCCCCCGACAGGACCCCTTTTGAAAAAGGGGTCCTGCACCTCCCCAAACTTACTAAAAGCGGCGCAAATACTTGCGCCGCTCAAAAACTTATTAATAAGGAGATATACACTTGAATTTTCTGCTTTCCAAAGATCAAATCAAACGTCTCTATACTTCCAAAGGGAATGCAGGATGTCTTGCCTCCAATCGTATCACAGTTGATGGTATGAAGGTGGGATATATGTACCGCGAGGAAGGCGATTCGGCTTTCCCGGATAGCGGCTGGAGATTCTTTGCCGGTGATGAAGACGAGGAATATACCGACAATCCCGACAACTTCCATATCTTCGACTTAAATACGATCTGCAATTACGACAGCGACATTATAAAATATCTCGACGCACCGTTAGGCTCTGCATTCATTCGCGAAGGTGGCAGATTTGTTTTGGACGAATATGATGAATAAAGTTTAGTATTCATCTGCGCAAGGTTAATGATTATTTGCACTTAATATTTATTTCACATATTTCAGACGCCGCCAGCCAAGGAGGATGAGGGGAAGAGTCTGAGAAGGGGAGAAGGGAACTTCGGCGTTTGAGATGGTCCCTTCTCCCCTTCTCAGAAATGAACGATTAGCTCTAACAAACACTCTGTAGAGCGTTTGTTAGGAGTAGACATTCTAAGCGGCGGGAGCAAGCCCTCGCCCTGCAACGGATCAATGAAACAATCCTTTTCACAAAACTTTCCTCAAACCGATTGACAAACCCGCCAATCTATGCTACAATGAACAAGTCCACACGCCGGTGTGGCGGAATTGGCAGACGCCCGGGACTTAAAATCCCGTGGGAGTTTTCCCGTACCGGTTCGAGCCCGGTCACCGGCACCAACAAAAAAGTCCCTTTTGTCTACCAGACAAAAGGGAGTTTTTTGAGTGATGCGTTCCTTTCGGAACGTGATACGCACTACGTGCGTGATGCAGTCTTCGTCGGTGATGCACGCCTGCGGCGCGTGAGTGGAACGCATCGCATCACTTAATAGCTCTTGGGTGTGTTGATACTTTCTTGGCATAGAATTACCCCCTAAATGTGATAGCTTTATTCTACCACATTTAGGGGGCTTTGTCTATTGTCCGTTTTTTATGGACTTGTGCATGTGCGAATAGGGGCAAATTTTATTTCACATCCGAAGGACATTTCATTTATCACCGAAGCGGCTTTTTATTTTTCGTTTAGCTTAGAGAAATTGCGCTTGACGATTCCTTGGAAGGATTGCCCCACCCAGGGGCAGTTTTTGGATTTGCTGTCCAGCATTCCCTCGGTCAGGACGTATTCGTGCTCCAGATCGATCAGCGTCACCTTGGCGGGGCCCCCCACGGCGATCGTGTCGGGAAGCCCCAGAATGCGGGCAGGATTTTGGGAAAGCAGCTCGATCAGACGGTAAAGATCCAGCTTGCCGGTGAGTACCAGCTCCCGCATCCCCAGCGCAAAGGCGGTCTGCAGCCCGATCATGCCCGCAGGGGCGTCGGCAGCAGACTTGCGCTTGTCGGTGGCGGTCTCGGGAGTGTGATCGCTGACGATGCAATCGATGGTGCCGTCGGCAAGGGCTTCGATGATCGCTGTCCGATCCGAAGGGGAGCGCAGCGGCGGCTCAACCTTGGCCAGATTGCCGTAATAGAGCAGATCGGCACGGGTGAGGGTGAAATATTGGGGTGCCGTGTCAGCGGTCACTTTTACTCCGCGGGCTTTGGCGGTGCGGATCAGCTCCACCGAAAGAGCGGTGGAAATCAGGGTCAGATGCAGACGGCAGCCGGTTGCCTCTGCCATGGTCAATGCCGAAGCAACTGCCGCTGCCTCGGAGGTCGCCGAGGCTTTGTGAGGGGCGGTGCGGCTGCAGAGCGCAGGGATCGAGGCGCGCAGGATCAGCAGCGTGTCAGTCCTTGCCAGCTGCTCCATTGCGGAGTAGAGCAGAGCAGGGGAGGCAACGCCGCTGTCGTAGAAGGCGGCGGCATGGTGGGACAGCAGGAGGGCAAGATCGGAGAGGCGTTGCCCCTTTCCGCTTTCGGTGAGATGGGCGGCCACCTGCAGGGGGATCCGTCCCACCGCATCGGCGTTGGAGCGGATGTAGTCCAGCGTTTCCTCCTCGTGCCAGATCACGGCGGGGGAAGGGATAGCTAGTGCGTCGCCGTATCCGCCCGATGCGGCTGCGGCGGTGGCGGTGCGCAGGTCTTCCTTATACATTGCGCCCGGCTCACAGACCTGCAGATGCAGATCCACGAAGCTGCGACAGGCGTAGAGGCCGGTTCCGCGGACACGGGTGATGGGAGCGTCTGCGGGCGGCTTCAAGCCGATTCCGATGGCGGCAACCGTGGGAGGAGCTCCTGCACTGTCCCGCACCAGCAGAAGGTCGCAGTCCTCGCTGCGGCGGGCGACGGGATCGATGAGGCGCACGTGGGTGATCAGGGTATAACGGGGATAGGCAGCGCCGTTTACTCGGGCAGGCACAGACAATACCCCCTTCCGCGGATCGTTCGGATGAGACGGAGCCCCGTGGGCTCGTCCAGCTTTTTGCGGAGATAACGGATGTACACGGCGGTGGTGTTGCCGCCTTTTTCCTCCCACAGACCGTCGATGACTCGGGTGGGCACGCACTCACCGGGCGTTTCCAGCAAAAGTGCCAGCAGAGCGTGCTCGGCAGGGCTGAGCGCGATCGGTCTGCCCTGTAACAGCGCGCCGTCGGGGGTCAGCCGCAGAAAGGGAACGTCCGACGGCAGGGCGTTTTTGGGGGTGCCCCGTCCGATGCGGGTCAGAACCCGATCGGTCAGATCGCGCAGGAGGAAGGGGCGCAAAAGGTCGGCGCCCCGATCGGGGAAGCGGGAGAAGGTCAGTGCATTGCGGGGCGGACGGACGGTGGGATCCGGAGTGTCCAGATCCACGATCAGCAGATCCTCGCTCTCGGGATGTGCGGGCAACGTGGGCGTGATGACGGCGGCCACTCCTGCCTGCCGCAGCGTGATGACAATGGCTTCGGCCAAAATCCGATCAGTGCTGACGATGGTCACGGTCTATTCCTCCTCCTTTTCGCATAAACTGTACAACTATACTTTATTGTACCGCATTTTTGCGGAAATTGCAAGAGGGAAACGCCGATTTCCCGAAATCTGTGGGAATTTGCTGCAGATGCTCAGCCAAAGATCTTGGGATCCTCCGGCGGGCGCAATTCGGCTGCCACCGCATCGGGAACAGAGGTCGCGGCAGGGGAGGCGGCAGGGATCGCCAGTCCGAAGGACACCACGATAGCATCGTTGACCTGCTGCATCAGCCGCTAGTCCAGATGCCCCATTTTCTCTCTCAGCCGACGCTTGTCGAGGGTGCGGATCTGCTCCAGCAGGATCACCGAATCCCGGGCAAGCCCCAGCGTGTCGCCGTCCACGGTGGCGGCGCGGGCAACGTCGATGTGGGTGGGCAGACGGGATTTGGTCAGGCGGCTGGTGATGGCGGCGGCGATCACCGTGGGGGAATATCGGTTGCCCACGTCGTTCTGAATAATAAGTACGGGCCGAAGTCCGCCTTGCTCGGAGCCTACCACGGGGGAGAGGTCTGCGTAATAAATATCGCCGCGTTTCACGGTCATGATGGATCATCCTTTCGGGAAATACGTTCGTGTTTTTGAGGCAGGTGCCTTCTGTCCATAGTCTTTCCACGGGAGGGGGCGGCTTAAACATCCCCACGGGAATTTACAGAAAGTTCATTTGCTTCCAGTATATGCAAAAAGGGGACGGAGCGTCCGATCCTCTGCGACGATGAAATAACTACAGAATTTTTGCAAATATTCGGTGTGGGTGATTGACAAAACGGTTAAAATGGGGTAAAATAAATACTGGATATTTATTTGCAGCTGAATTTCTGCAAAAGACGACGGTGAAGTTTGGACATCCCTGTAAAGAAATTTCGTCGTCGGAAAGGTTATAAAAATGCAAAACGAATTTACTCCCAAAACCGGCGGGATCTCGGTGCAGACCGAGCACATTTTCCCCGTCATCAAAAAGTGGCTCTACTCCGAAAAAGAGATCTTCCTGAGAGAGATCGTCTCCAACGCCTGCGATGCGGTGACCAAGCTGAAAAGGCTTGCCTCGCTGGGGCAGTTCGAGGAGGACGACGAAGCGTATCGCATCACGGTTTCGCTGGACAAGGAGGAGAAAACTCTCACCGTCACCGATAACGGCATTGGTATGACGGCAGAGGAGCTGGAAAAATACATCTGCAATATCGCTCTGTCGGGTGCGATGGAATTTATCGAGCAATACGAAAAAGGTGACGACAAGAGCGGCATCATCGGTCACTTCGGCCTGGGCTTCTATTCGGCGTTTATGGTCGCCGATACGGTAGAGGTATGGTCGAGATCCTTCACCGGTGCGCCTGCCGTCCACTGGACCTGCGACGAGGCAGGCTCCTACACCTTGGAGGGGGCAGAGGACCGTCCCCGCGGCACTTCGGTGGTGCTTCACCTGTCCGAGGAGGGCGAGGAGTATCTGAGCTCCTCCAACCTGCTGGCGGTGCTGAACAAATATTGCGCCTTTATGCCGGTGGCTATCTTCTTTGAGGACGGCAGCGAGCCGAAAAAGGACGAGGAGGGTAATCTGCTCCCTGCCGAGCCGGTGAACGACACCCAGCCTCTGTGGATGCGCTCCGCCTCCGAGTGCACCGAGGAGGAATACAAGGAATTTTACCGCCGGGTCTTCGGCGACTATCGGGAGCCGCTCTTCTGGATCCATATAAACGCCGATTATCCCCTGAATTTCAAGGGAATCCTTTACTTCCCGCCCCTGCGCAGCGAGTATGACAATATGGAAGGGCAGGTCAAGCTCTACTATAACCAGGTCTTCGTTGCCGACAATATCAAGGAAGTGATCCCCGAGTACCTGCTGATGCTCCGCGGCGTGCTGGATTGCCCCGAGCTGCCCCTGAACGTTTCCCGCTCCTATCTGCAAAACAGCGGCTACGTGTCCAAGATCTCCGCCCACATCGTGAAGAAGGTGGCGGATAAGCTCAACTCCCTCTTTAATACCGAGCGGGAGAAGTACGAGGGATTTTGGGAGGACATCAAGCTCTTCGTGGAATACGGCTGTCTCCGGGACCGCAAGTTCTACGACCGCGTCTCTCCCTCTCTGCTGCTGCCGCTCACCGAAAGCGGCAAATTCGAGACGGTGGACGAGGCGTTGGAGGCTGCCAAGGATACCCACGAGGGAAAGCTCTACTACGCCACCGACAAGGTCTCGCAGGCGCAGTATATCTCCCTCTTCGAGGAAAGAGGCATCAAGGTCTATCTGCTCAGCGGGCCTCTGGAGATGCAGTATATGGGTCTTCTGGAGGAGAACAAAAAGTGCAAATTCCTCCGCATCGACGCAGACGTTGCCGACGCTCTCAAGGGCGACGGCGAGATCATGGAAAACGCAGAGCTGGCGGAGCTGTTCAAGAAGGTCAGCGGTAACAATCAGCTGAAGGTCAGCTTCGAAGCCCTTGCCGACGAGAGTGTTCCCGCGCTTCTGAACCTGTCCGAGCAATCCCGCCGCTATGAGGATATGATGCGCTATTACAGCCGAGGCGAGTCCTTCGCCATGCCTGCAATGGCGGAGGCGACCCTGGTGCTCAACGCCAGCTCCCCCCTGATCCGCCGTCTGGCAGAGGTGTCCGACGAAGCGGCCAAGGAGAGTGCCGCCGCACAGATCTGGTCGCTGTCGCTTCTTTCTCAAAGACAGCTTACCGCTGAAGAGCTGAAGGCGTTTCTGAAGCAGAGCTACCGCACGCTGGCGGGTGCTCTGGAAAATCTGTAAGCCATGAATGAGTTGACTGTCATTGCCGAGAATCTGGCAGATGCGGATCGTCTGCTGTCCGACGGCTGGAGGCTTCGCCGTGCGCAGCTTTCCGAGCTTTCGGGACTGATGCAAACGCAGCTGCGAAAGCGGTTGGAGCGCGGTGAGGAGACCGAACAGACCCTTGCCTCGCTGTATGGGGAATATGCCGAGCAGCTGAATCGGTTTGCTCCCCTCTCCGATCAGCGGGAGCTTGCACAGGCGGTGTCGCTGTTCTCCCGATTGGAGCTTTGCAGGATGATGGCCATTGAAACGGCAGAGGAGAATCTTCCCCTGTACGGCGAGTCGCATCCGGTGATCGCCTATTTCCAAAATCCCTATGCGGGGCGGATCCTGCAATGCGTTACCGATCTGCTGCCCGGTGCAGAGGCGACCGATGCGGAAGATTACTCCGACGCCTGTGAGGGAACTGCGGAGGGACGCTACGATTTCTGTCTGCTTCCTGTGGAGAGTGCCGGCGACGGCGTGATGAATCGCTTTGCCCAACTGATCGATCGCTACGGTCTGTTCACCGTGCTGATCTGCCATCTGGCACTGTCGGAGGAGGAATATATCCGCTTCGCCCTGCTGTCTGCCACTCCCTGTATGCTGGAGGGGGCGGATCGGCTGAAGCTGCGGGCAGTGCCCGGCGAGGAGTGCCTGTGGGAGCTGCTGCTGGCCTGCCAGACCTTCGGCGCAGAGCCGGAGGGCTGTCGCTCGCTCCCCGGTGCGGCCAACGACACCTACGAGCTGACCCTGCGGGTGCAGGATGCCGACGTGGCATCGCTGATCCGCTATCTGGAGCTTTGCGGCTCCCGATCCACCGTAACAGGCTGTTACCGACAGGTGGCCATACCCTTGGGCGATTCCAAAGTATTACTATACTGAAAAATACATCGGCAGCTTGCCGGAAAGGATAATCAAATGAAGCAAATCAATTACAAAACCAGCGGAGTATGCTCCCGCGAGATCCATATTGAGGTAGAGGACGGTGTGATCACCTCCTGTGCATTCGTCGGCGGATGCCACGGCAACACCCAGGGCGTTGCGGCTTTGGTGGTTGGCATGAAGGTGGACGACGCCATTGCAAGACTGTCGGGCATCGATTGCCGCGGCAGAGGTACATCCTGCCCCGATCAGCTGGCTAAGGCCCTGTGTGAGGCGGCAGAATAATTCCCCAAGGAAATCCATTCAAGTAGAGAGGGTATACCAATGAATTACAGAGAAACTTACGAAAGCTGGCTGGCATCCGATCGCATCGACGAGGCGACCAAGGCAGAGCTGCTTTCCATCAAGGATAATGAGGAAGAGATCAAATTCCGTTTCATCGGACTGCTTGCCTTCGGTACAGGCGGTCTGCGCGGAACCATGATGGCGGGCACCAACGCCATGAACCCCTATACCGTGGCCCACGCTACCCAGGGCTTTGCTAACTTGATCCTCAGAGAGGGTGCAGCTGAGCGGGGCGTGGTCATCGGCAGAGACTCCCGTAACAACAGCGAGCTCTTTGCGAAAATCACCGCAGAGGTGCTGGCAGCCAACGGCATCAAGGTCTACTTCTTCGACGCACTCCGTCCCACTCCCGTTCTGTCCTTCGCGATTCGCGAGCTGAACTGCATCGGTGGCGTAAACATTACCGCATCTCACAATCCCAAGGAGTATAACGGCTACAAAGCATATTGGGAGGACGGCGCACAGCTTTCTCTGGAGCAGGCGGATCTGGTCTCCTCGTATATCTGTGCCACCGATCTCCTTACCGGCGTGAAGCAGGTGAGCTTCGACGAGGCGGTTGCCGACGGCAGAATCGAGATCGTGGGTGCCGCTCTGGACGATGCCTTCATCGCCAACGTTACCGCTCAGCGAGTGGACGTGAACGCTATCCCCGAAGTGGCAGACGATCTGAAAATTGTTTATACCCCCCTTCACGGCACCGGCTACCGTCTGGTGCCCGAGGTGCTCCGTCTGTGCGGCGTGAAGCATCTCTACACCGTTTGGCAGCAGATGGTGCTGGACGGCGATTTCCCCTCCGTGGCTTCTCCTAACCCCGAATATCCCGAAACCCTTGCGCTGGGCGCAGAGCTGGCCAAGAAGGTAGGCTCGGATCTGGTCATCGCCACCGACCCCGATGCCGATCGCTGCGGCATTATGGCTCGCAACAGCGAGGGCGAGTTCGTCTGCATGACCGGCAACCAGATCGGTTCGCTGCTGCTGGACTATATCCTCACCGCCTACGAGAACACCGGCACCATGCCCGAGGGTCCCTACGCGGTCAAGACCATCGTCACCACCGAGCTGGCTACCAAGATCTGTCAGTCTCACGGCGTGGATATCTACAACGTCCTCACCGGCTTCAAATTCATCGGCGAGGTCATCAAGAAGCACGATGACGTGGGCGACGGTCATTACCTCTTCGGCTTCGAGGAGTCCTACGGCTATCTGAAGGGCACCTACGCCCGTGACAAGGATGCCGTGGTTGCCTCTATGCTCATTGCTGAGATGGCAGCCTACTATAAGAAGCAGGGCATGACCCTTTACGACGCCCTGATTGCGATGTACGAGAAGTTCGGCTACTTCGCCGAGGGCACCGTCAACGTCACCATGAAGGGTCTGGACGGTCAGGCGAAGATGCAGGCGCTGATGGAGAATATCCGCAACAATCCTCCCGCCGAGCTGGGTGGCATGAAGGTCATCGAGATGCGGGACTACAAGACCGAGACGATCACCGATCTGCTGACGGGCGAGCAGAAGCCCACCGGACTGCCGGTTTCCAACGTCCTCTATTTCAAGACCGAGGGCGGCAACGTAGTGGTGATCCGTCCCTCCGGTACCGAGCCCAAGATCAAACTTTACCTGCTGGTGAACGGCAAGTGCAAGCACTGCTGCGCAGCAACCATGGAAGCGTTTAAGGCAAGCGTTTCCGAGTGGACCAAGTAAATCGGAATCTGTAAAATTAATTTACAATTTTACACAGATTTTACAAAGAGCCTCTTTTCGATTTTACAAGGATTTGATAAACTGCTTTATGGATGTATAAAATTCTGATGTTCTGATTAAGGAGCTAAAAATGGATTGGATTTTTAACGTAATCGCGCTTTTGGGCGGCCTCGCCTTCTTCCTTTACGGTATGAACGTCATGTCCAATGGCCTGGAGTCGCTGGCCGGCGGTAAGCTGGAGCAGATCCTCAAGGGGATGACCTCGAATAAAGTGAAAGCAATGCTGCTGGGCGTAGGAATCACTGCGGTGATTCAGTCGTCTTCGGCAGTGACCGTTATGCTGGTCGGTCTGGTTAACTCGGGTATCATGGTGCTGGGACAGACCATCGGCGTGATTCTGGGCTCCAATATCGGCACCACGGTTACGGCGTGGATCCTGTCGCTGACCTGCGTAGAGCTGGGCGGCAGCGAAATGAATCCTTGGGCTGCGTTTGCGCTGAAGATACTCAAGCCCTCCTCTTTTACCCCTATTCTGGCGCTGATCGGCATCGTGATCATCATGATGTCCAAGAGCAACCGCAAGAAGTCGGTGGCCACCATCCTGCTGGGCTTTGCCGTGCTGATGGCCGGTATGGATACTATGAGCGACGCCATGGAATTTCTGGGCGAGCAGCAGTGGTTTGCCGATCTGCTCATCACATTCTCCAATCCCTTGCTGGGTATTTTGGTTGGTACCGTACTGACTGCAGTTATCCAGTCCTCCTCTGCATCGGTTGGTATCCTGCAGGCACTCTCCATCTCGGTTGCCATTCCCTTCGGCGCCGCGATCCCCATCATTATGGGTCAGAACATCGGTACCTGTATCACCGCTCTGATCTCTGCTCTGGGTGCT
>JAFTKV010000295.1 GCA_017453085.1 Clostridia bacterium | reverse complement strand
AATGTTCGCCTTGCACTCGGGACAGATGCGGAAGCAGTGATCCTTGTCGGTTTTGAGCTTGACCTTTTTCTTTTTCACAGGGGCGGACTGTCCGCCAAATCCGCTGTAATCGGTTTGATAGCCGCCTGCGTTTTGGTAGCCGGTATAGGCGTTGTAGCCGTTGCCGTAATTTCCGTAAGAGCGGTAATTCCGTACGGGACCCTTACCAAAGGTGATCTTCTTCCAAAGCTTGACGAAGATCGCGTTCTCCCGCTGTCTTGCGGGGATGTTTCTGGACAGCGAGCGGAACATTGACCAGATGATCAGCGCAAAAACGATCGCCGTGATGATCAGCGAGCCAACGAACAGGTTCACGATCATCAGAGTAAAGCTGACTACCGTCAGTGCAGTATAAAGGGAATCGATCCCGTACCGTCCCGCGAAAAAGCGGGCGAGTTTTTCCATCCATCGCATAAAGAGTTCTCCTTGCAAAAGTGCTTTGCTACTGTATTCTGTCACGATTGTACCCTTATTTTGTGAACCCAATATGAAATTCCAAGGACTTTTTACGAATATTTCCTGAAGTTCACAAAGAGTTTATATTTCGGGTGTATCCTATGGACGAGGTGATAATCAATGTTTCATATATTAGTAGTGGAAGACGATCCCCACGCCAGACGGCTGATGCAGACCGTGCTGGAGCAGCACGGCTATTCGGTCTATACTGCCAAGGACGGACTGGATGCCTTGGAGCTGCTGGATCAGAAGCACGTGGATCTGGTCGTTCTGGACGTGATGATGCCCAGAATGGACGGCTTTGCATTTACCAAGGAGCTGCGGGACGGCGGCAGTACTTTGCCGATTCTGATGGTTACCGCCCGCGAGACCCCTGCGGACGTGAAGCGAGGCTTTATCATCGGCACCGACGACTATATGACCAAGCCGGTGGACGAGGAGGAGATGCTCCTGCGGATCGCCGCTCTGCTCCGCCGCTCCCGGATCGTGTCCGAAAAGCGGCTGACTGTGGGCGACACGGTGTTGGATTACAACAGCTATACCGTTACCGCGGCAGGGAAGCGTTACGAGCTGCCTCAGAAGGAGTTTCTGCTGCTGTTCAAGCTACTCTCCTACCAAAACAAGATCTTTACCCGCCGTCAGCTGATGGACGAGATCTGGGATATGGATTCCTCCAGCGACGAGCGGACGGTGGACGTACATATCAATCGTCTGCGGGATAAATTCCGCGACAGCCCCGACTTTCAGATCATCACTATGCGAGGGCTGGGCTACAAAGCGGTCTATTCCAAATAAACAGGATCGGACGGAATCGTTACAATGAAGAAAAACAAGACGGAGTCGCGTCACGGGCGTGTGGGCTTAGAGATCGAGCAGAAGATGCGCCCCTTCCGATTTATGCTGGTGCTGGCATCCTGGATTTTGCTGGTGCTGTCGGGTATGCTGATCAGCTCGGTGTTCGTGGTGGGCTATATTATCCGATTGCAGCCCATCCGCGGAATGCCTATTCCGCTGCTCTTGATCCTGCCCATTATTCTGAACATCCTGCTGGCAATGTTGTTCCTGACCATCTGGACGGGCAAGACCATGCGTCCCTTAAAGCAGCTGACCAACGCTACTAAGCAGGTCAGAAAGGGCGATCTGACTGTGCGCATCCCGGAGCAGTCCAGTCAATCTGAGCTGAATCAGCTGATCGTCAGCTTCAATCTGATGCTGGAGGAGCTGGAGCATAACGAGATCTTCCGAAAGGATTTTATCAACAATTTCTCTCACGAGTTCAAAACGCCCATTGTTTCCATCCGTGGCTTTGCAAGACAGCTGCAGAACGAGGCGCTCACCGAGGAGCAGAGGCGGGAGTATATCGATATCATCATCGCCGAGTCGGATCGGCTGGCGGGGATGTCGGCCAACGTGCTGCTGCTGTCCAAGCTGGAGAATCAGACCATCGTCACCGATAAGTCCCGTTTTTTGCTGGACGAGCAGCTGCGGAGCGAGATCCTGCTGTTAGAGTCGGAATGGGTGAGGAAGGATCTGTGCCTCTCTCCCGAGCTGGAATGCATCGAGTACGAGGGTTCGGCGGAGCTGCTCTCCCACGTCTGGCGAAATCTGCTGAACAACGCCATCAAATTCGCGCCCGATCACAGCGAGCTGCGGATCAACCTCCGACGGGAGGAGGGGCAGGTCGTGGTGGAGATCATCGACGAGGGACCGGGCATGGACGAGGAGACTGCTGCGCGGATCTTCGACAAGTTCTATCAGGGGGACACCTCCCACAAGTCGGAGGGCAACGGCCTCGGTCTTTCCATTGCCCAGCGCTCCGCCGTCCTCTGCGGGGGTACGATTACGGTGAAGTCCGCCCCCAATCAGGGCACTACATTTACGGTGAGACTTCCGGGGTGAGGGGATACGTTAATATCCTTCAGGTGCTTAGAAAAGCCGTACTACGCTTGCGCGCAGTACGGCTTTTTCGATAGTTCGAACCGCCTCGGCATTGCCGAGGCGGTTTTCTATGAGCTTATGTAGAAGCAATCGTTTTCCCATAGGCGGGGGTTCTCGTAGATGTAGTTTGCGATGGTTTCGTAGTCTTGACGATCCCGGATTATGTGATCGTGAAAGGAGCGTTGCCCAATCTATTGTGTATCTCTTTAGATGCGTTCATTTTGATATACCCAACCGCTTTAGAAATCACCGACCGACATCGTAGGGTCGATTCACGAATCGCCCCTACGATGTGAGATAATATGCATCTTCGGTTATGCGTGCAGATCGTTATGAAATAAGCACCGGGCATACTATAATCATAATGCTTTAATCTCAGCCGTTTTCTCTTCGGTAACTTTACGTCCATTTATTCTTTCGACGGCGTCATCTTCACTCGCTCGATCGTGCCGTCCTCGTTAAATCGCATCTCGTCAATACACACCTGTCTGGAGTTGCAATCCATCTCGGAGAGGGGGCGGCGGTGGTAGACAATGTACCATTTCTCGGGCTCCTCGGCGTCCTGCAAAAAGCCGTGGTGACCGGGTCCCTTGGCTACGTCGTAATCGGTGCGCAGGATCTGATCCTCCTTGGGGAAGGGGCCGAAGGGGCTGTCAGAGCGTCCGTAGCAAACGCCGTAGGAGTCGTTGCCCCAGCCGCCGACCGACCACATAAAGTAGTAGGTGCCGTCCTTTTTCAGCATACAGGGACCCTCCACATAGTCGGGAGGGGTGATCTCGTGGAAGATCTCGCCGTCTTCGAAGGGGACGAAGCCGTCCATGGTATCGTTCATCACCGCTACGTTGCAGTGACCCCAGCCGCCGTAGTAGAGGTACACGGTGCCGTCGTCATCCTTGAAGAGGTGAGCGTCGATGGGCTGGGCTTTGTTGATGAACTTGCCCACCAGGTGTCCCTCCATATGGCGACGGAAGGGGCCGGCGGGGCTGTCGGAGACGGCGATCTCCAGGCCGCCGTCCTGATCGTTGTTCTGGATATCGTTGGTGGCAAAGACCAGAAAGTATTTGCCGTCCTTCTCGATAATGGTGGGTGCCCAGACCGCCTGCCAGATGTGGGGGAAGTCCTCGGTGGCGATGATGGACTCCACCTTCTCCCAGACCTTGCCGTCCTTGGAGTGGAAGGCATCTTGGTTGAGCTGCTGGCGATAGGGACGGGAGCGGGTGGCATAGATCCAATACTCGCCCTCGTAGAAGCGAGCCTCGGGGTCGGCGTACCAGCCGGGATTGATGGGATTGTTCAGTGTAATCATAGGTAGAGTTCCTTTCGATTCGGTGCGGTGCTTCACCGATAGTCATCGTAGGATCATTGTACCATATTTCGGGGACGATGTCAAGGGCACAAACGGTGTATCAGCCGGGAAACATCTCCGACCTTCACCACACTGTAGGGGAGCGCATTGCGCTCCCGTCCGTGCGATCTCCGTCGCGGGCACGGTCTGTGCGAACGGTTCGAAGCGGGAGCGCAATGCGCTCCCCTACAGAGGCAGGTGGACGGAGCGTTCGTCGTGTTTGTATGGAACGTCGCACCAACTTGTAGGGGTCGACGTCCTCGACGGCCCGTCCGAACGGTTTCTGCCAAGGCGACGGTCGGAGGAAATCGGCTGCGCCCTTCTTCTTTCCAAAAATCCCTCTTGCAAATTCCGTCAGACTATGATATAATGATTGCAAGAACAAAGAACATTGCAGATTCTGCAAGAAAGGAGGTCTCTATGCAGACCTATAAAAATCCGCTTCCCCAGCGTGCCGACGATCCGTGGGTAGTCCGCGACGGGGATACCTATCTTTATTGCTACAGCATTAACGGTGGCGTTGCCGTCACCCGCAGCGACAGCCTGATCGGCATCAAGCGGGATAAGGATGCGGTATGCTACCGTGCACCCCGTGGCGAGATGTATTCCGAGGAATATTGGGCTCCCGAGCTGCATAAGATTGCAGGACGGTGGTACATCTACGTTGCGGCAGACGACGGCAACAACGATAACCACAGAATGTACTGTCTGGGTGCCAAGACCGACGATCCCACCGGCGAGTACGAGATGATCGGCAAGATCACCGACGACACCGATAAGTGGGCCATCGACGGCACCGTGCTGTCCTACCGCGGCGAGAACTACTTCATCTGGTCGGGCTGGGAAGGGGACTTGAACGTTGCCCAGAAGCTTTACATCGCTCACATGAAGGACGCTGCTACCATCGACTCTCCCCGCGTGCTGATCTCCCAGCCTGAGCATGAATGGGAGAAGCGTTGCTGCGTGGACGGTCTGCCCACCATCAACGAGGGCCCCGCTGTCCTTGCCAGAGACGGCAAGGTGTTCGTGGTCTACTCCGCATCGGGCAGCTGGTCGGATGAATACTGCCTGGGTATGCTGGAGCTTGTCGGAAACGATCCCATGAACCCCGAATGCTGGCAGAAGCACGACGGCCCCGTATTCCAGAAGAACGAATACTGCTACGGCCCCGGCCATTGCTCCTTTACCACCTCTCCCGACGGCTCCGAGGACTGGATGGCTTACCACGGCAATCCCGTTTCCGGCAGCGGATGGGGCGGCAGAAGACTCTACATCCAGCGCATCAACTGGGAGGACGGTTACCCTGTGTTCGGTGCTCCCACCGCCCCCGACGAGGAGCTCTTTTTCCCCCTCTGACGGTCTGAAGCTGCCTCACGGCAGGATGCGTCCGTCGCTGACCAAAATGGCGGCTGTGGGAATGGCTATGCTGGTGTTGGCACTGCTGTTGGTGGTGATCGGTTCTATCGCAGGCAAGGGCGGCTTTGCCTGGGTGCTGCCGCTGGTGGCACTTCCCATCATGGTGGAGCTGGTGATCCTGTGGCAGAAGAACATGGAGTGGTTGGGCAGCTTCCTGCTGACCACCGACGGTATTCTCTGCGAATCGCCGCTGTCTGCGCCCCTTCTCCTGAAGTGGGAGGAGATCGAAGACTGCTACTATCTGCCCGGCAAGAGCAGAGGAGAGGGCACCTACTGTCTCGCTTCTGCACGGCTCACCCTGCGGGGGGACGGACAATTGCCCGCCGCACCATCTCACGCCAAATACGTGAAGATCGCCGAGCGGGAAGGGCTCCACGAGGCATTGTGCGCACGGCTTCCCCAGGTGCTTGGGAAAAAGCTGGACGCTGACAAAATGATCTGATGACAATCAAAAAGGACGTTGCAAATTCTGCAGCGTCCTTTTTTCGCACGCTTTTTGACGAAAGGAGATGAAAATGAATATCGCATTTTTCGTAAGACCCAAAAGCATGGTGACCTATTTGTACGAGGACAGCTCGCTGCTCAGAGGGCTTCGGTGCCTGCGGGAGAGCGGTCGATCCGTGCTTCCCGTGCTCACTCGGGAGGGGAAGTATCTGGGGACGGTAAGCGAGGGGGATTTTCTCTGGTATCTGGCGGATCGTCCATCCCGTGGGGAGGCTTTGCAGGCGGGGAAGGTGCGGGATCTGGCTCGGGCGGATCGGATGCGGGCCGTGCCGGTGACCACGTCGGTGGAGGAGCTTCTGCAATGTGCCGCAGAGCAGAGCTTCGTGCCGGTGGTGGACGACGTGGGGAGCTTCATCGGGATCGTTCGGCAGGGGGAGATGCTCCGCCATTTCGTCGGACGGCGCGCCGAGCGGTCTGCCCGACAGATGGGTTGAATCGCTGACCGTTGCCTTGGTGGGAGTCGTTCAAGACGGGACGGCCGCTTCGCTATTTTGCCGCTGCGTTCCTTACGAGGGCGCCTTCCCCTACCGGCGGCGGTGAAATGGATTGTTTTTTCGAAATATCCGCTCGTTTTTGCGACATTTCGAAAAAAATGCTTGCAAATGAACGCTTTCTGTGCTATAATACCCGTATTCGAACCCAATAAAGGAAGTGTCATTTTTGCTTACCATTGACAAAGTCTATCACGCCGCCTCTGTCCTGAAGGACGTGGTACGGCATACAGAGCTGATCCCCTCTCCGCTGGTGAGCGGCTGTAAGCTCTATCTGAAGCCCGAAAATCTCCAGCTCACCGGCTCCTTTCAGGTGCGCGGTGCGGCTTATAAGATCTCCCAGCTCTCCGACGAGGAAAAGGCAAGAGGCGTCATCGCCTGCTCTGCGGGCAACCACGCCCAGGGCGTTGCACTGGCTGCGACCAAGTACGGCATCCGCTCCCTGATCTGCCTGCCCGAGGGTGCTCCGCTGATGAAGGTGGAGGCCACTAAGGGCTACGGTGCCGATATCTGCATGGTGCCCGGTGTCTATGACGATGCCTATAAAAAGGCACTGGAGCTCAGAGACGAGTGCGACTATACCTTCGTCCACCCCTTCGACGACGAGAACGTGATTGCAGGACAGGCGACTATCGGTCTGGAGATTCTGGACGAGTTGGCCGATGTCGACGTGATCGTTGCGGCGATCGGCGGCGGCGGACTTTGCTCGGGCATTGCCTTTGCGGCCAAGTCGATCCGCCCCGACATCAAGGTCTACGGCGTGCAGGCGGAGGGTGCCGCCAGCATGGTGCGTTCGGTGGAGGCGGGACAGATCACCCGTCTGCCCGGGGTGAAGACCATTGCCGACGGTATTGCGGTGAAGGAGCCGGGAGAGAACACCTTCCGTTATTGCTCCCAGCTGTTGGACGGCGTGGTGACGGTGAGCGAGGACGAGATCTCCTCTGCGATCCTCACCCTGATCGAGAAGCACAAGATGATCGCCGAGGGTGCGGGTGCCGCTCCCGTTGCGGCGGTGCTCTTCGGCAAGATCCCCGTGGAGGGCAAGAAGGTCGTCTGCGTGGTCTCGGGCGGCAATATTGACGTAAACATCCTCTCCCGCGTGATCAAGCGAGGTATGGTGATGTCGGGGCGCACCTGCAACATCTGCGTGGAGCTGCCCGACAAGCCCGGTCAGCTGGCGGAGGTGTCCAAGATCATCTCCGACAAGGGCGGCAACGTGGTCTGGGTACATCACGAGCGTACCAGCGAAATGATGGACGTGAACGGATGCTTCCTGCATCTGCGGCTGGAGACCCGAAACTTCGCCCATATCAAGGAAATTATGGAAGCACTTGCAGATGCAGGCTTCCAACCCAGTGAAAACAATTATTAAGGAGAACGAAACTATGGAAAAAGTATATACGAAAAACGCTCCCGACGCCATCGGACCTTATTCTCAGGCAATGAAGGTTGGCTCGCTGCTCTTCACCTCCGGCCAGATCGCCATTGATCCCGCTACCGGCAACGTGGAGGCTACCACCATTGAAGGACAGACCGAGCAGGTCTGCAAGAATCTGTGCGCCGTGCTGGAAGCCGCAGGCACCTCTATTGACAAGGTCGTGAAGACCACCTGCTTCCTGGCCGATATGGGCGATTTTGCCGCCTTCAACGGCATCTACGGCAACTACTTCGTGGGCAAGCCCGCCCGCTCCTGCGTGGCAGTGAAGACCCTGCCCAAAAACGTTCTGGTCGAGGTCGAGGTCATCGCCGAGCTGTAATGGGGGGTT
>JAFTKV010000039.1 GCA_017453085.1 Clostridia bacterium | reverse complement strand
TGGCGTGGCCCTGAGGGATCTCCACTACAACGGTCTCACCTGCTTTTCTGCCCAGGATCGCCTTGCCGATGGGAGACAGATCGGAGATCTTGTTCTGCAGAGGATCAGCCTCGGTGGAGCCAACGATGGAGTACAGGATCTCCTCGTCCCACTTCTCGTTGTAGATGCGGACCTTGGAGCCGACGCTGACCACGTCGGTGGTGATCTCGGAAACCACGATCACGTTCTTCAGCATTTCCTCCAGCTCTGCAATGCGGTTTTCCACCTTGCCCTGCTCGGTCTTTGCCTCGTCGTACTCGGAGTTCTCGGAAAGGTCGCCAAAGCCCAGCGCGATACGAATCGCCTCGGTTACTTCCTTCCGCTTGACGTTTTTCAAATAGCTGAGCTCTTCCTCCAGCTTCAGTTTGCCTTCTTTGGTTACGGTAATTGCCATGATTTTATTCTCCTTACGGTTGATTATTTTTATTTATCGCCACGGTCAGCAACGGCTTGGATGGCCGCCTTCAGCTGATCGTCGTTTTCTTCGGTTAATTTGAGGGGATTGAGCTTTGCCGCCTCATCGCTGAGGGAGACTTCAATATCGGGCGTAATGCCGATGCCGTCGTAATTTATGCCCGACGGAGGGCTGTACATACGGGTGGTCAGCGAAAGCGCACCGCCGTTGGGCAGGCCGTACATATATTGCATACAGCCCTTACCGTAGGACAGCTCGCCCACGATGGTCACCTTTTCGTAGTCCCGCAGGCAAGAGGTAAACAGCTCCGCCGCGCTGGCGGTATTGCCGTTGATCAGCACTGCCATAGGCAGATCCACGGTGTGATCCACCTCTTCGGTATCCGAGTAGGACACCTCGCCGCCCTGTGCGTCGGCGACGCGGATCAGCACGCTGTCCTTGGGCAGCAGATAGGAGAGCACCGAAAGGACGCTGTCCAGCTGGCCGCCGGGATTGTTGCGCATATCGTAGATCAGTCGGGTTGCACCCGCTGCCTGCAGCGCATCCACCGCCGCCTTGAACTGGGGAGGAGTGGTCGCATTGAACTCGGAAATGCGGATCAGTCCGGTCTTTTCGTCTGACAGCATTTCGTAGGTGACGCTCAGCGATTTCACGCGGGCGCGGGTGGCGGTCATCTGCAGCTCGGTACCGTCTCTGCGGATGGTGAGCCGAACGTCGGTGCCCTCTTTTCCCGCGATGGCGTTGACCAGAGCCTCGTAGCCGTCGGTCTCACAGCGGAGCTTTTCCACGCCTACGATCAGGTCACCGGTTTGCAATCCCAGCTTCTCCGCAGGTGAATCGGGCATGACCAGCATGATCTCGATCCCACCAGTGACCTCGTCGTAGATGACCTGTACGCCGATGCCCACCAGATCTCCCTGCATGGAGGAGATATACGCGCTGTATTCCTCGGGGTTCATATAACGGGCATAGGGGTCGCCGGTAGCGGCCACGTAAGCGTAGATCATTCCGTCCAGGGTCAGCGAATCGTCGATCTCGGGCAGCTCGCCGATGTAGTTCATCTCGAAAAGCTGCTTGACCATCGTCAGCGTAGGATCCTCGGCGGCATAGGACTCCTCATAGGCGTCGTTTTGCTGCTGATGCGCTACGTTCCGCATGGACACGTAGGTGCACATAAAGGTGATCAGAACCGTCAGCGCTACGACCAGCAGCATCCAGCTCCATGCGATCTTTTTAGAAAAAAATGACATAATCAATTCCTTTATTGGCTAAATGATAAGAAATAGTGATGATGCGGTTATTCGGCAGTCTCGGGATGTGTTACCTCGGGAAGTGTTGCTTCAGGGAGGATCAAATGGGGCTCGGGATCTACCCGTGCACCGTCGATCCACAGCTCGAAGTGACAGCCCACGCCGCTGCTGTTGCCGCTGCAGCCTGCACTGCCCAGAGTCTCGCCCTGCAAAAGGAGGTCGCCCGCCTGCACCGCCACCGTACCCAGATGAGCGTAGCGGGTCACGCTGCCGTCGGTATGCAGGATCGCCACATAGTAGCCGTAGCCTTCGGTATAGCCGGCGTCTGCCACCTTACCGGATGCCGCCGCCACTACGTCGGTCTGATGATCTGCGGCAAGATCCACGCCGCCGTGGTAATCGCCGATCACCTTGGAGCCCACCTGATAGGTGCGATAGCCCATGGAAGATGCGATCTCGCCCTTGCGGTCGGGGGTCAGCGACAGCGGCCAGATGTAGGTGCTGCCGTCCTCGAAATAATCTGTTCCCTTTTGGAGAGTGCCCGCTTCCATCTGCTGACGGATCGACTCTCCCTGCTGTGCCCGTCTGTCGGCAAGCGCAGCCTGCAGCTTGCCGTCGTTCAAGGATCCCTTCATTGCCTCGATCGCTTCTGCGATCTGACGGTCTGCGGTCTGGATGCCTGCCTGGGACAGCTGGATATAATAGCTGAACCGATCCGCATCCTCAGTCAGCGACTGCAGGAAGCTACCGCCCGCCTGCAGCTTGGTATTCAGATATTGCGTGCGTGCCGCCCGCTCTGCCTCGACCCGATAACGGTCCGTGCGAAGCTGTGTCAGCGCGCTGTTGTACGCCGAAATCTCCTTCCTGCGATCGTTGAGGGCTTCCATCAGTGCCCGATCGTAGGCTTCGATCTCATCGCGCCGCTACAGTCCCACCAACAGGGACAGCAGGCTTTCCGAGCGGCCGAAATACTCCAGCAGCCCGGGCATGCCCTCCTCGTAGGATTGCCGCAGCCGAACCGCCAGCACCTGAAATTCTTCATCGTATACGGTCTGCAGCTCTTCGATCTCGGCAATGCTCTGCCCGATCCGCGCATCGTAATGAGACAAGAGACGGTCCAGCGCCGCCACCTCGGATGCCAGCAGAGTGACCTGCTGATCCAGAAGCGCCTTTTGCTCCCACACGCTGCCCGCCGTGGGCTGCAGTGCGGAAAGCTGCTGATCCACGGTGGAAAGCTTCGCTCGGATCGAATCGATCTCGCCCGCGATCGCCTCCACGGTGGCGTCTGCGGTGCCGCCGCTCTCTCCGGTCTCTTCCGACGGAGCAGTAGCAGGTGCATTCTCCGCCGTGCCCGGCAGAGCGCAGAGCGTCACCAGCAGCAGGAGCACCCAGCAGATCCATTTTCGTGCATTTCTGCGCTTATTCATTGTATTCTACCCTTTCCATCGGTATGCGGCTCACTCCTTGTCCTGCAGATACCGACCGGTGGCCAGCGCACCGCCGACGGCTCCCACGAAGAGCCCCACAAACAGGAACGCCGCCAACAGGTAATACCAGAGCGAGTCAAAGGAAAGCAGGGTCAGAAGACCGTACTGCTCGGACAGATAGCCGGTCAGCTCCCCGTACAGAAGCCACTGCAGGAAGAATGCCAGCACGGCGGACAAAAAGCCCAGTGCCAGCCCCTGCACGATAAACGGTGCGGTGAGGCAGGAGTGGGTTGCGCCCACGTAGCGCATCACCGCCAGCTCCTTGCGGCGACTGAAGATCGCCAGCCGTACCGTGTTCATCAGAACGAACAGCCCCACCGTCAGAAGGATCACCAGCAGCACGATTGCCGCCGAGCGGATTCCACCAACGATCTCCTCCACCGTTGCCACCGCCTCGGTGTGGGTGACGGCGTTGGCAACGGGATGGAAGGGCACGCCCTCGCCGGACTGACCGGCACGAGTCAGGGTAACCCCCTGCAGCCGCTGCAAGAGCAGCGCAATATCGTCCTTCTGTCCGATGCGCACGGCAAAGGAGGGACGGTAGGGATTATTTCCCGCCTGGATCGACTGAAACAGCTCGGGATAATCACCGAATTTGATCATTTCGGAGCGGAGCGCGTCCTCTTTGGACTCGTAAGTATAGGAGTGGATCAGTCCCTCCTGCCGATAGGACTCCAGCAAAGTCTCCACCTGCCCGATCTCCGCGTCGGTGCAGTCGGCCTGTAAAAAGATCACCACGTCCCCCTCTGCGGAAAGCTCCGCCAGGTTTTCGTCCACGTTGAACTGAAACAGTCCCACGGAGCCCAGCACCAGCAGGCTGCCTGCCAGCACCAGAACGGTGACGATGCTCATAATTGCGGTCTTGAGGATCTGGGAAAAACCCTGGGAGATAACGAAGGACAAGCTGAAGTTTTTCATTTCGTCTCCTCCTCATGATCGGCGCGGGGTGCGTCGGACGCAGACTCGGTGGGAGCGTCGAATACGCCGCCCAGCCCCTCTCCGGCAAACAGCTCGGCCAGCACGGACTCCAGCGCGTCGGTGGAAATATTGGCAGAGCGCACCTCCATCGTTTCACCGTCCGCAGCCTTTTCCGCCGTCCACGTGGGCAGCTGATACACCGCAGTCTCCTCAACGGCAGGTGCATCCGCAGGCGTTTGCAGGGGCTCCGCCGTCGCTTCGACTGCCTCTTCGGCAACCACTTCGACGGCTTCCTCGGTCACTTCCTCAACAGCCTCTTCGAAAACTTCTTCAACGGGATCTTCGAGAGCCTCCTCGGTCACTTCTTCAACGGCCTCTTCGAAAACCTCCTCAACAGGATCTTCGAGAGCTTCTTCGGATACTTCTTCAACGGCCTCTTCGAAAACCTCCTCAACGGGATCTTCGAGAGCCTCCTCGGCTACTTCTTCAACAGCCTCTTCGAAAACTTCTTCAACGGGATCTTCGAGAGCTTCTTCGGTCACTTCCTCAACAGCCTCTTCGAAAACCTCTTCAACAGGGGCTTCGACGGCTTCCTCGGTTGCCGCTTTAGCAGCTTCCTCCGCTGCTTCGGCCAGGATCTCCTCGTCGGCAGTCACGGCCGCCACGTCGTTCACGATCCGCCCCCGCTGCAGATAGACCGTCCGCTTGCCGAAGGACTCAGCCAGCTCCCGATCGTGGGTCAGCAGAACCACCGTCTTCTGATAACGGCTCTGGATCCGACAGAACAGCTCGATCAGCTCGCGGCTCTGGACGGGATCCACGTTTCCGCAGGGCTCATCTGCGACAAGGATCGACGCACCGTTGGCCAGCGCACGGGCAAGGGCAACCTTCTGCTGCTCCAGCCCCGACAGCTGATCGATGCAGCATTTGCCTTTATCGGCAAGCTCCACCATCCGCAGGGCGGCGTTCACCTTCATCCGAATGGAGGAGGAGGGCTCGCCCACCACCCGCAGCGCAAACGCCACGTTGTCGTAGACGGTCTTCTCGGGGAACAGACGGAAGTCACGGAACAGGATGCCCAGCTTCCGTCGGTAGAGGGGAACCTTGCCCTTTTTCAGGGCACCAAGCTCCGTACCGTCCACCGTGATCGTACCCGAAGTAGGCTTATATTCGGCGATCAGCAGACCTGCCAGGGTGGTTTTTCCCGCGCCCGAGCCGCCGACGATAAAGACCAGTTCACCGTCGGAAATCTGCAGATCAACCTGCTCAAGAGCGGTAAAACCGCCCTCGTGGTTTTTGGTTACATTCCTGAGTTCAATCATGTTTATACTTACATACAGACAAAACAGAGCTCACCGCAAAAGCGTCCGGCGATGACGGATCACACGAAGATAGCCGCCGATTCCTCAAAATTGGGAGACGCTTCGGTCCCCCAATTTTGAATATCCGGAACGGATGTGGATCAGGTCACGCCGCAGATTTGCGGACAAGCCCATGTTGTTCAGACTTAATATTTTACGGGCTTGGAGGAGAGATACTTCTTGACCATCAGCGCAACCTTGAAGGTGATGGCGTGCTCAAATTCTCTCAGATCCAGACCGGTGAGTTTACGGATCTTTTCCAGACGGTACACCAGAGTGTTACGGTGTACGAACAGCTTTCTGGAGGTCTCGGAAACGTTCAGGTTGTTCTCGAAGAACGCCTGGATGGTGGTGAGGGTCTCGCGGTCCAGAGACTCCAGCGGGCCCTTCTTGAAGACCTCCTGCAGGAACATCTCGCACAGAGAGGTAGGCAGCTGATAGATCAGACGGCCGATGCCCAGGTTGTCGTAGCAGATGATATCCTTTTCGGTGTCGAATACCTTGCCCACTTCCAGAGCCACCTGTGCTTCCTTGTAGGAACGGGACAGATCCTTGATGTTGTCCACGACGGTACCGATGCCGATGGAGACCTTGGTATAGAACTCGGTGGAGATGGTGTCCGAAATGGAGCGTGCCATCTTTTCGATGTCTCTCATATCGTAGTTGGGCTTGATCTCCTTTACCAGGACGCTGTCCCGCTCGCCTACGCTGATGACGTAATCCTTGTTCTTGCCGGGGAACATATTCTGCAGAACGTCGTAGGGCACCACGTCGTTCTTACCGGTGAACTTGATCAGAAAGACCACGCGGCAAACGTCGCCCGCAAAATGGAGCTCCTTGGACTTTATGTAGATATCGCTGGGAAGGATGTTGTCCAGAATGATGTTCTTGATGAAAGAGGATTTGTCGTGCTTTTCGTCGTACAGCACCTTGATATTGCCCAGAGAGATGGCAAGCAGCATAGACAGACGCTCGGCAGTCTTGTCCTCGCCCTCCACGAATACCACGTATTCGCTCTTGGCAGCGCCTGCACCCAGCGCACGGTAGGTATAGCCGCCCAGCGTGGTCACCTCGGAGGTATAGGACAGCTCGTCCCGAATGCCCTGGCGGATCTCACCGATCTTCACCAGCTCACTGCAGGAAATCACCACGCCGGTCTCGTCGATGACACCGATCACGCGGTCAACTGCGTCCTTCATTTGATAGATAATACCCTGAAATAAGCGATTCGACATAAAAATGTCTCCTTTCAGATTGACGGCCTGCAGAGTGATTGGGCACTTTCCCGACACTCTGACAAGCCCGAAAATTTCGTCTTGTTCAATACAACTATTATTCTACACTATTTTTTGTGAAATTTCAATAGGTAAATTCACATTTTTAATAAATTTTCGAAAAAATTTTTTTCAAATTTGCATCAAATGATGCCCAAAGTAGTCATCTTATACAAAAACGCTTATTCGTAACGGATGGAAATTGCAGCCAAAACGTAGCCCGATGCGGTCTCGGTTCGCAGGATGCGGGGGCCCAGTCCACAGAGCTTGACCCCTGCCTCTACCGCCGCATCGGCTTCCCGGGGATCAAAGCCGCCCTCGGGGCCTACGAAAAAGGAGATCGTCTGCGGGGGAGCATCTGGCAGGAGCACTGACAGAGATCGGGTTTTGCCCGGCTCTTCATAGCAGAAAAGGGAGAGCCCGTCCGACTTGGCAGCCGCAACGGCTTCCTTGAAGGAGATCGGAGGGGCAACCTCGGGAAGGTTTCCGCGGTCGCACTGCCCTGCCGCTTCGCTTGCAATTTTCTGCCAGCGTGCAATCTTTTTATCGGCATTATCGCCCATTTTCATAATGCAGCGCATCGTGGTGACGGGAACAATGCGGGAAACGCCCAGCTCCACTGCTTTTTGGATAATGGTATCCATTTTGTCGCCCTTGGCAAGCCCTTGATAGAGGGTGATTTTCACCGGCATCTCACGGGTGCTCTTGCGGGGTGCGGAAATCTCCACCTCCACCGCAGTGGGGGTGAGGGAGACGAGGGTACCGTCGTACTCTACCCCTGCGCCGTCGCAGAGGGTGACTCCGTCGCCCACCCGCATCCGGAGGGAAAGGGAGATATGACGGGCATCGTCGCCGGTTATGGTAACAAGATCCCCCGCAGATACGCCTTCAAAGGCGGCGGGAGGAAGAAAGAATCTGGGCATAGGT
>JAFTKV010000294.1 GCA_017453085.1 Clostridia bacterium | reverse complement strand
GAAAACCAAGCATTTGCATCCCAAGCTGATGTGATCCAAAAGAGTTTTCAGGATATTTCCGCTTGTATTTCCAATGCTGAGCTTAATTCAGAGGATAGATATGCGGCGCTTTGTGAGATAAGCGATTATATTAGAGGCTTACTTTCCGATCTGATCAAGAAAGAAACCAAACCCGAATAACCTACCCGCCGCCATCGCAAAAGCGATGGTGGTTTTATATTGAAAACCGGTCAAGGTTCACACCCTGACCGGTTTTGTTATTATTTCATATTCTCATCAATTGTCTTCAGCAGCGTTCTGGTAGAATCGCAGGAATGCTCCCAATACATTACGCCCAGCAATCCGTTCTCCTTGACGAACTTGCACTTTTCCGAGATGGAACGCTCGTTGTCGTAGGAGATAAAGGTCTTGCCGTCGAACAGATAAGGCGCCTTGCAAACGTCATCCCAGTATTCTATGAAATCGCCTTTGCCCATATATTTGTTTAGGATGTCGTGATACCAAGGACCGTACTCACCGGGACCTGCTTTGACACGCAGACCGTTACGATTGCCAACTTCGGTTACGTCATTCCACCAACGGGAGTAGAAAGCGATGCCAACGATCAACTTTTCACGAGGCACACCGGCTTCTTCGTAAATCTGCACCGAATGCAGAACCGAGCGGCGTCCGCGAGGATTATTCTCGCAGTCCGCATAGGGAAGGAGATTAGTGTGGTGTCCGGTAAAAGGCTCACCGCATCCGCGCATATCGTAGGTCATCAGCGAAACGTAGTCGAGAATCTTCGCAACCTTATCCATCTCGGTGTTCTGGATAAAATAGCGGTCACAACCAACCGCAACGGTAAGCAGCCAATCGGTATGTCCGGCCTCGTTGAATGCATCACGGACAGCCTGCAGGAGCAGGGTATAGTTCACCTTATCGTCGGGAGACGCCTCGATACCTGCCCAATCCAGACCGGGATATTCCCAATCGATGTCGATGCCGTCCAAGTTCCATTCTTCCGCAAGAGCAAGGCAGGATGCGGCAAACTTTTTCCGTCCTTCCTCGGTAGCGGCAGCAGGAGAGAATCCTCCTGCACCCCATCCGCCCACGGAAATGACCATCCGCAGATTGGGATTGGCTTCACGAATACGTGGGAGCTCAGTCAGGGCGTCGGGGTGAGGGAAGTAGACTGCTCCGTCTTTGACCAGACCGAAGGCAATGTTGATGACGTCGAGACGGTTTGCGTCATCGGCGGTAAAATTCTTCAGTTCGTAATGATATACGTAACCGGCTTTAATGTGTTTCATAGGTATTTCCTTATATTTGCGTTTTTCTTGCGTCACGGAGCGAGAATTCGCATCCGCAATAATCCTGGCGATATAGCTCCATCTCATTGGAGAGAGCAACCGAGCGTTTATAACCTTCTCGCTTCTTAAAATCGGAGGGCAAATGTTTTACACCGTAGCGTGCTTCCAGCTCTTCGCCGATCTTGCCCAGCAACGCCGCATCCTTGTGAGGAGACACGGACAGCGTAGTGGCGAAGTAGTCGTAGCCGCCATCCTTGGCAAGCCGCGCCGCTTCCTCCATTCGCAGACGGAAACAAAACTCGCATCTGGCGCCCCCTTCAGGCTCTGCTTCATAGCCGCGCACTGCTGTGAGAAAATCGGAGTGAATGTAATCTCCCTCTACCAGCGTTGCCCATCCGGTCTTTGCCAGTACTTCCTTTTGCGTTGTCAGCCGATGCTGATATTCCTCGGCAGGATAAATGTTGGGATTATAGTAGAACAGCGTAATCTCAAAATACTGTGCCAGATACTCCAGCACGTAAGTAGAGCAGGGGCCGCAACAGGAGTGGAGAAAGAGCCGTGGCTTGCCCTCCAGCGTAGGCAGGAGGGCATCCAGCTGTGCTTGATAGCGGGTCTTCATCAGGAAAGCTCGGCAGATGCCTGCTTCAGCAGCTCGGGGATGTTCAGCTGCTGGGGGCACATTTCCATACATGCACCGCATTCCACGCACTGATCAGCTCCCTTGCCCTCGCCTACCATATGACGGTAGCGACCGTTGCCGGAGATGTTGGTATTATATTTGAACGCCTCGTTCCATGTGCCAAATACACCGGGAATATCCACGCCTGCGGGGCAGGGCATACAGTAACGGCAGCCGGTGCAGCCAACCTTGGTACGGCGGAGATACTCTTCGCGAGCCTTGTCTACGATGGCAAGCTCCTCGTCCGACATAATGCCCACGCCTGTGCGGTCGAAGATCGCCAGATTGTCCATGGTCTGTTCCATATTGGTCACGCCCGACAGAACGGTACCCACCTGAGGGAAGTTGCACAGCCAACGGAACGCCCATTCCACTGCGGAACGCTTCTCGGGATAGCTGTCGAATACCGCCTGAACGGTGTCGGGAACGTTTGCAAGACGGCCGCCCAGCAGACCTTCCATAATCACGATGGGAATGTTCTTCTCGCCTGCCAGCTCAACGCCCTTGATGGTCGCCTGATTGTTCACGTCCATGTAGTTGAACTGGATCTGGCACATATCCCAATCGTAATCGTTGAGGATCTCTTCGAATGCTTCGTAGTTATCGTGGAAGGAGAAGCAAGCGTATTTGATCTTGCCCTGAGCCTTCAGATCGGTCAGGAATTCTCTGACGCCAAGATCGCGCATTTTATGCCAGGCGTCGCGGTTGAGGGCGTGCACCAGATAGAAGTCGATGCAATCAACGCCCAGATTGGTACGCTGCTCCTCGTAAAGACGGGGCAGATCCTCGGGAGTGTGGCAATCCCAGATGGGAAGCTTGGTGGCAACGTAGACCTTCTCGCGCCAACCGCCCTCCAGTGCTTTGCCCAGCACTTTTTCTGCCTGTTTGTCCGAGTAGACGTAAGCGGTGTCCAGATAATTCACACCGTTCTCGATAGCGGTGTGGATGATCTTGTTGGCCAGCTCCTGATCAACGACTCGCTTGCCCTCCTCGTTGGTGACCATAGGGAAGCGCATACATCCGATACCGAATGCGGATACCTCGATTCCCAGTTTGCCCATTTTTCTGTACTGCATAATAATTTCTCCTTTGTATGTAGAATAGTAAAAAGATTCAGATTTCAAAATCCACGCAAGCGCGGTCCAGACGGACGGGACGCATAAATGCACCGACCGCCTTGTGATCGGGGTGAACGATATAAGCGGCAAGATCCTCGAAGCTGTCAAAATCGCTGACAAGGCAGAGATCGTAGTTGGTCTGATCCGCATCGGGGGAGTTAATAGTTACAGCGGATGCGCGGATCAGGTCGATCTTTGCGGGAAGTGCCTCCAGCATAGCCTTGGTGATGGCGATATTCTCGGCTTTGGTGCGGCCCTCTGCCTCTTCCTTGAATTTGAACATTACAATGTGTCTGATCATATTGATTCTCCTTTGGGAATGATTTACATCAGTTGATAATTTTCATCGGTCATGGCACCTCTCGCATAGAGGATCCACTTGGATCGATCCAGCGGGTTGGGTCCTCGTCTGGGAGTGGGTGCTCCAAACTCCAAAGGACAAGGCTGATAAAATGCCAGATCGGAGGAGAAGAGCGCAGTTCCGAGAGTCAGAGAAGCGATACGGAGAGGGAATTCCAACGAGGTAGCGGCAGGGATCAGCGCCTCCAGCGTAAATGCTGTACCGTCGATCACAGGGCTGTCAAACTCGCCTCTCATGCGGGTAATATCGCTGAGGATCTTGCCCAGAAACTCCTCTCCCGCACGGATCTTCACCCGTAGGATCGGCTCAAGGAGAGTGGTTCCCGTGTTGCGGAGACCATCCATCAGCGCCATGGGGGTAGCAACGAAAAAGTCCAGGGGATGCGTGTGCATCGTATGATGCTCACCGTCAGCAAGGGTGATCTTCAGATCGGTGACCTCCCAGCCCAGCATTCCCTGAGAGAGGGACGCCTTCACCGATTGCCTGATATGCCCTTGATAACGATAGAAGAGTTTGTTACTGGGCACGTTGCCGTCATCGTATACGAATCCGCTACCTTGCGGAAGAGGTTCGATTAAGAATTTGATAACCGCCCAACAGGGCTTGGGCATCGTATAAACGTCAAAGCCGTAACCTGCTTTTGACGGTGTTTCCTTGTAAATGATGGTCGGTGCGGAGAAGTTGGCACGAAGCTGATAACGTTCCCACAAAAGGGAGGTCAGCACCTCCAGCTGGATCTTGCCCGTGATAGAGAGCAGGATCTCTCGCTCAGCCTTGGAAAAACGGCATGCAAGAAGCGGATCCTCGTCGGAGAGCTGGGTAAGCGCTTTCAGAAGCGCAGGAAGCTGGTCTTCGGTCTCGGGAGTTGCCTTGACCTGCAGATAGGGAAGTGCCAGCTTCAGCCGTTCGGGCAGGCGATAGGATCCGATGGTCTGGTAGACCTTGGCGGTGGAAAGGCCGCAGAGTGCGGCGAGCTCTCCCGCTCCTGCAACGCCGCTGTCACGGAATTTAGCACCGTCGGCAATGCGGATCTGGGAGATCTTTTCGCCGTTATCCGACAGCGACAGCACGCCGTCCTTTGCCGTCAGCGCATCTCTTGCAGAAAGCGATCCGCCGAACAGTCGCACGCGGGCGATCTTGCCCATAGATTTATCGTGCTCAATGGCGTAGACCAGCCCCGACAGCTCGTCGGTCGATCGCTCCGAGGCTCGGGGGAGGAAGCGGAGCAGACCGTCCAGCACCTCTGCAACGCCCAATTCCTTTTGCGCCGCACCGCAGTAGACCGGTACGATCTTTTGCTCTTGCACACCGCGCGCCAGAGTGGATTCCAAAAGATCAGAATCGATCGGCTCTCCTTCCAGATAGGCGAGTGCAATGTCGTCGCTAAGCTCGGCAGCCGCTTCGGTCATCCGTTCCGAAAGATCAGCGGGAGATGTGATCGCAAATCCGTCCAGACCTTCAGCGATCGCCTCGGTCATAGGAAGCAGCATAATTCCCTCCATAGAGAGACGGTTAGGCATTTCTGCGAGAATCTCTTTAGTTCTGCTGCCTGCACGGTCGATTTTGTTGAGGAAGATTACCGTGGGGATAGACAGCTTGCGCAGAGCATTCCACAGTCGCTCGGTGTGGGATTGGATGCCCTCCACCGCAGAGACGATCAGGAGCGCAGCGTCGGGGGCGAGGAGCGCACGCTCCACCTCACCGGCGAAGTCGGAATGCCCGGGAGTGTCGATCAGATTCACTCGCACACCGTTGTAGATGAAGGAGGCCT
>JAFTKV010000293.1 GCA_017453085.1 Clostridia bacterium | reverse complement strand
CCTGCCCGATCGCTCACGGGTCTTCCGTGAGCGATCGGCTCCGATATAAAATTAGGGAGAGACTTATGAAAAAACGAAGATGGCCTACCATCATCATGCTGATCCTATTTTTCATAGGCCTGTCCGTGATGTTATATCCGTCCATCAGTAACTACTGGAACTCGCTGACCCAGTCGGAGGCGATCGTAGATTACGAAAAAATGCTGCAAAGCATCCCCAAGGCCGACTATACCAAATATTATGAGGAGGCCGAGGAATACAACCGACGGCTGGCAGAGCTGAATTTTCCGCTATTGGAGCACGAAAAGGCAGGAGATTACTACGCTCTGCTGGATCTGGACGGTACCGGAATGATGGGCTACGTGACCATCGACAAGATCGGCATTGAGCTGCCCTTGTATCACGGTACCTCCAACGAGGTGCTGAGCACCGCCATCGGTCATCTGGAGGGCACGTCGCTTCCCGTCGGCGGAGCAGGCACCCACACCGTCGTGTCGGCGCACCGCGGTCTGCCCTCTGCCAAGCTTTTTACCGAGCTGGACCGGCTGGAGGTGGGCGACACCTTTCGGGTGACCGTGCTGGATCGGGAGATCACCTATCAGGTGGATCAGATCCGCATCGTGGATCCCAACGATACCGCCCTGCTCTCTATCGAGGAAGGGAAGGAGTATTGTACTCTGCTGACCTGTACCCCCTACGGCATCAATACCCATCGGCTGCTGGTGCGGGGCGTGCAGACCGATTCGGTCAGTCAGAAGAATCTGTTCGTGCCGTCTGACGGATATCAGATCGATACCCTGATCGTCACCCCCCTGGTGGCACTGCCCATGCTGCTGGTGCTGATCCTGATCGTCTTTTTTAAGCCTGTGAAGAAACCCATTACCGGAGAGGAGTTGTTGAAATGAAAAAGCTGATCGCGCTGCTGCTTGCGATCCCGATCATTGCCGCCCTGCTGCCTTGGTCGGTGTGCGCCATTTCGCCCATAGACACGGACAGAGCCTCCTCTCTGACGCTGCATTACCGCTATAACGGCGAGCCCTTTGCCGATCTGGAGATCAAGACCTATCGGGTGGCGGCGATCTATGCAGACGGCACCTATGCACTGACCGGTGCATTCAAGGATTATCCCGTGAATATTTACGGGATCACCACTGCAGCCGAGTGGCGGCAGGTGACCACTACGCTGGCGGCCTACGCCGTGGCCGACAAGCTTTCCCCCACCGAAACGAAACCCACTGATCACAACGGTACGGTGGTGTTTGATAAGATCACTACCGGAATGTATCTGACGCTGGCGGTGCGGGTGGAGGAGCAGGGCAGGGTAACGCTGTTCGAGAGCTTTCTGACCTCCGTGCCCAATCCCGACGAGAACGGCAAGATGCAGTACGACGTGACCGCCTATCCCAAATGCGAGCAATTTGAGCCGACCCCCGAGGGGATCGAATACAAAATCGTCAAGCAATGGAAGGACAGCGGCAATACCCACGCCCGCCCCGACGAGGTGCAGGTGGATATTCTGCGGAACGGAGAGCTCCAATCCACGCAGACCCTTTCTGCCGGGAACAACTGGTGCTATCGCTGGACGGCACCCGAAGACGGCAGTCAGTGGCAGGCGGTGGAGCGGCAGATCGCCGACGTATATACCGTGACCATTGAGGAAAACGGAACGGCGATCCTGATCACCAACGTATACAACGTCCCCGAAAAGCCGCCCCAAACCGGCGAAACGGCGGTGCTGTGGCCTTACGTGCTGGCGATGTGCATTGCCGGCGGCGTGATCATGGTGCTGGCGATGGGGCGCAGAAGAGGTGAGGAATGAAGCGTCTGCGAAGCCCTCTTTTGACGCGTATTCTGCTGATTCTGGGTGCGGCTCTGCTGCTGGGAGCGGTGGTGCTGTTTGCTCTGACGCAGATCCTGCCGCCCATGCGTGCCCGGCGAGCCGATGAACTGGCTCAAACGCTTCGCACACTGATGCCGAAAGTCGCCGACGGCGTTCCCGATCAGCGATCCGACCCCACCATGTCTGCGGTGGAGGTGGACGGCGTGAATTTCTGCGGCATTCTGGAGATCCCCGCTTACGGCAGAACGCTCCCCGTCCGTGCCGACTGGGCATCGTCCCAAACGGCGCAGTATCCCTGCCGTTATACCGGCAGTATTTACGGTAGCGGTCTGGTGATCGGCGGCAGCGACAACGAAGGTCAGCTGGATTTCATGAAGCAGATCTCGAATGGCGACACCCTTTTCTTTACCGATATGACCGGATTGCGATGCCGCTATACGGTCACCTCTATCCTGCGCACCGACGACGTCTCCACGGAGCATCTGACCGACGGGGATGCGGATCTGACGTTATTTGCCCGAAACAGCTACGGGCTGGACTATACGTTGGTGCGCTGCCAATATCGGTCGGCAGGATAGGAGAAGATCCCACATCTTGCGCCCCTTACCATATTTCACACTTACGGTACAACCAAAAACTGCATTGAGGTATACAAACATGATGATTTCTACACGAGGACGCTATGCACTGCGCGTGATGATCGAGCTGGCGCGCAGCACGGAGAACGGCTACATCCCCATGAAGCGGATCGCCCAGCGGCAAAGGATTTCCCTGAAGTATCTGGAGCAGATCCTGCCCGTTTTGGTGAAAAACGGACTTTTGGACGGCGTGCACGGTAAAAAGGGCGGCTATCGTCTGACCAGAGAGATCGCCGACTATCGCATCGGCGAGATCCTGCGGCTGACCGAGGGCGATCTTGCGCCCGTGGCCTGTCTTGGCTGCGATGCCAAGGAGTGCGCCCGATCGGCGGACTGCATCACGCTTCCCATGTGGAGCGAGTTTTATCGGCTCACCAACGAATATTTTGACAGCATCACCCTTGCCGATCTGCTGCGGCAGCAGAAGGACGAGCCTTCAGAGCTTCCCGAAGCTTCAGAGCTTCCCAAAGCTTTGTGCGATCACTAAAACAACACGACGCGCCCCGTTTTCACGGGGCGCGTAGTGTTGTTTGGAATCGGATTTAATTGGATTTGCTGACTGCTTCGCAAATGATTTTGGAGAAGAGCACGTAGCCCTCTTCGTTCAGATGGAGTCCGTCGCGGAAGCCGCCGTTTGTCATCTTGGGACCTTCGGTCTTCATCACGGAGGCGAAATCAATATAGTAGACGCCGTCGGTCTTGTCGGCAAAGGCCTTGACGATACCGTTGGAGGTCTTGTAGTCGCCCCATTTGCCCGAGTTGGCGGTGTTATCGCAAATCGAAACGTAGAAGATCTTCGCGTCGGGCAGAGCGGTTTGGATCTTTTGGATCAGCGAGACGATGCTGTTGCCGCAGGCAGTGCCGCCGATGCCGCCGTTGATGTCGTTGACGCCGATGTGGATCACGATGTTTTGGGGATCGTAGTACTTCAGCAGATTCACGTTGCCTGACCACAGATCCACCTTGGTGCCGCTGATGCCGATGCTGGAGCCGCCGATGGAGGCGGTCTGCTCGTCCAGATCTCTCCAGGAGGTCTTGCCGGTGTAGGAGTCGCCGATGATCAGCGTTTCCACGCTCTCGGGTTCACGGGTGAGGCGAAGGGTGTGGAGGATCGCGCCGTCCTCTCGGGGGAAGATATTGATGGTGTGCACGCCTGCGTAGGGGATGGTGATCTTCCAGGTGGCGTCTCCCTGCCATTTGCCGGGGCCCACGGCGATGGCGTTCATGCAGTTCACGATGGCACCGTTGTTGACCGCAATATAGACCGAATCGGCGGCGGCATCCTTAAAGCTGGTGTACAGCTGCACGTAATAGGTGCCGGGGGTGGTGAACTCTACCTGATAAGAGAGCCTCGGAGAAATGTTGTTGGTCGCCCATTGCACGCCCTTATCGGGGTAGACCTGTACGCCGTTATAGCCTGCGCTCCGCTCCCAGACGAAGGGCTCGGCGATGTTGTTTGCTTTGCCCGTGGTGGAGTAAGCGTACTTGCCGTTTTCCAGCGCGGTGGACAGATCAATGGTCACGCTGCCGCCCTCTTCCCGGAAGATGCCGTGGGTCTCGTAGGTGCCGCGGGCACTGACCGTCTGCTCCTTGCCGTCGGTGACAGCCTCGGTCTTGCTTTGAGAGAGCATGATCTGATTGAGGATCACGCCGTCCTCGCGGGCGTAGAGGGTAATGGTATGATCGCCCGCCTTGTCGATGTCAAAATACCAGCTCTCGTTCTTCAGCCAGCGTCCCACTCCGAAATCGGCGGTGGCGCACTCGATCAGATCGCCGTCGTCCATAGAGGCGTAGACCGAGTTGCCCGCATCATCGGGGTAGCTGGTGAACAGATAGAGATAATACCGTCCCGGCTTGGTGATATGGACGGTGTAGTGCACCTGGGGAGCGGAGAAAAAGGCGTAGGTAATATTCGGCCAGTTGGCACCGGTGGAATTGCTTTGTCGGATTCCGTCAAACCCACCGCCGGTATGTTTTGCCCAGGAGGCGTTCTGATTGGCGGTGCTGTAGCTTGCGTAGGTGGACAGCTCCATAGCGGCGGAGGCGGGGATGACTACCTTGCCGTTCTTTTCCTGCCATGCGCCGTTGGTGCGAAGAGTGTCGTCCCCCTCGTAATAGTTGCGGCAGTCGGGCTTTTTGCCGTTCTCTACGAAGTAGGCCATATTGGTGCCTGCATCCTTGCCCAGGATCTCGTAGCCCTCCTGCTTGAAGTGGAACTCGTCCTTCATATAGCCGTAGCGGTAGAGATCCACGGTCTGCAGGCTGATCACCGATGCGTCGGCGCTGTCCTTGCAGTAGAGGATCTGGGCATCACGGATGGTGTTGTACTTGGCCTTGCGGGCACCGTCGCCGCCGTTATAGGTGCCGATGGGGATGATAAAGGTCTGAGCGGCGCCGATATCCTCCTTGAAGCCCTTGACGATGCGATCCAGTGCCTTGGTGTAGCTTGCGGCAGAGGTTCCTGCGTCGCCGTCCGACTCGCCCTGGAGCCAGACCACGAAGACATTGCGGAGCTTCAGATCGGTGTTGCCGCCCTCATATTCCTTCTGCAGGAAGTCCTTGGCGGCCTTCATACGGGAGATGGCGTCTGCATAGACCTTGGTGGTGGTGTCGAAGAAGCTGATCTTCTCGCCGCCCTTTGAGCAGGAAACGGCAACGATGGGCGTTTTGGTTGCCGCATAGTAGCTCTCGCAGAAGGCGGAGACCATGGAGCCGGTCTTTTTGTTCTCGGTGACGCCGCTGGAGGCGTTGTTTTCTTTGACGCCAAAGGGCTCGGTCAGCGGATAGAGCTTGGTGGGATCGGAGATGGCACGGAACTCGTAGGCGTGTCCCTCCTGTACCTTGGTGGCGGCAGAGGCGGTGCCGCGGCCTGCCATATTGGACTGTCCGATGAAGAGCACCAGATCCACGCCCTCTCCGGTGGCGGGGGGCTCTACGGTAACGGGCAGGTCGGGTTGATCGGAGCTGTCGGGTGCCGTGGTGGCGGGAGCGTCATCGGTGTGGGGAAGCTGCGTGGTAACGGGATCTTTCTCGGTAGACGGAGCGAGAGTGGTGGTCACGCCGGGCGTTGTGGGATCGTCGGGGCGCAGAGTCGTGGTGACCGAGGAGCCGGATGGGGCACTTGTGGTGGTCTGCGGATTGCCTGTACAGCCGACCAGTGCCTGCAGACCCATAGCGGGGAGCAGCAGCAGAGCCAGCAATAAGCGGGAGCTCTTTTTCATTTGAATACCTCCTTGGTTATGCCGAACCGAAAATCGGATGGACAAAACTGCCGATGAATGTGCTTTCATTGTAACAAAGATTGCCGACTTGGTCAATACGGATTCACGATATTTACGAGAATTTGCAATAAAAATGGTCGCTTTTACAATCCAATCAAACCCAAAACAACCGCAGACCAAGGTCTGCGGTTGTTTTGATGGAGAGTGGGTTTACATCAGCTTGCGGATGAGATTCTTGATATCTTCCACCGATGCGGCCTTGGGGTTGCCGGGAGCGCAGGCGTCGGCGTATGCAGACTCTGCTAAGAAGTCCAGATCCTCTTCCTTCAGTGCCTCCAGCTTAGTGGGGATGCCCACGTCGATGCTCAGCTGACGGACTGCGTCTACTGCAGCCTTGCGATAAGCGTCAGCGTCCATACCGGTGGTGTCCACGCCCATTGCCTCTGCAACCGCTTTCAGCTTTTCGCCGGTGCAATCGGCGTTGTATTCCATTACGATGGGCAGCATCATTGCGCAAGCCACGCCGTGAGGAGTATCGTATACTGCGCCCAGGGTGTGTGCGACCGAGTGAGCGATGCCCAGACCCTCGTTGGAGAATGCCATACCGGTGACGAACTGGCCCAGTGACATGACTTCTCTGACGTCTGGATCGTTATTGACCGAACCGCGAAGAGACTTGGCAATCAGGCGGATAGCCTCCAGGTTCAGGCAATCGGGCAGTGCCCATGCGCCCTTGGTGGTGTAGCCCTCGATGGCGTGGGTGAGCGCGTCCATACCGGTTGCGGCGGTAAGTCCCTTGGGCATGGTGGACATCATATCGGGGTCAACCACTGCCACGTTGGGGATATCGTTCACGTCCACGCAAACGAACTTGCGCTTGCGCTCCACGTCGGTGATGACGTAGTTGATGGTAGCCTCAGCGGCAGTACCTGCGGTGG
>JAFTKV010000292.1 GCA_017453085.1 Clostridia bacterium | reverse complement strand
TCGTCTGCGTTGTCGATGGTGGTCAGATCCATCTCGCCTGCAAACATACTGAAAGCAGGGATCATGCACAGCAGCATAGCAGCTACCAGCACGAAAGAAAGTGTTTTCTTCATAGTTTTCCTCCTAAAATTTGATCGGATGACTCCGATCCTTGTTGTTTCTATTGTAACATACCATTCACAAATTGTCAATCAGTTTTGCTTCAATTTGCTCGCCTCGCATTGCACAAAATTATCTCCCGCTTTTTGTGCAAAATGACACATTTTCATTTCAAGAGCACAAAAGATACCGTTTTTCTTCGAAAATAAAAAATTTTTTCGTTTTTTGCATTTTTCGAACATTTGTTCATAGTTTTGTTACAAATCTCTGCTAAACTGTAATAAAGTTATCGTTACGATAGCGTAGTTATGCAATCAAGCAGAGAAAGGATCTCACTATGGAACCACTCACTTCCAAAGAAAAGATTTTTTACGATTATATCGCCGATTCCATCCACGCACAAGGCTATCCTCCCAGCGTGCGGGATATTCAGCAGGCACTGAACATCAAATCCACCTCCACCGTCCATTCTTACCTCCAGCGTCTGGAGGAAAAGGGCTATATCCGCAAGACCGACCGTAAGAGCCGCTCCCTGCGGGTCAGCGATCCTACCCCCACCTCCAGCGACGTAGCGCACATCCCCGTGGTGGGCACCGTTGCCGCCGGTACGCCTATTCTGGCTGCCGAAAATATCGAAGATTACATTGATCTCCCCCTCACCCGCCGCTCCCTGCGCTCCAGCGATCTGTTTGCGCTGCGGGTCAAGGGCGAGAGTATGATCGGCGTGGGCATTATGAACGGCGACATCATCGTGGTCAAAAAGGAGAACGTTGCCCAGAACGGCGAGATCGTGGTCGCGCTGGTGGGCGATGAGGCTACCGTCAAGACCTATTACAAGGAGAACGGCCACTTCCGTCTCCAGCCCGAGAACCCCACTATGGCTCCCATCATTGTGGAGGATGAGCTGCTGATTTTGGGCAAGGTCGTCTCGGTACACCGTTTCTTTTAAGGAGAGCTCATGAAGAAAAAAGCACCCTCCGCCGCAAAAAGCCCCAAAAGCGTCGCTCTCGCAGCACTCTCCCCGGCTGCCGCCAAGCGGTTGTCCCGGCTGACCGTTCTGCTGGCATTGATCGCACCGCTCGTGGATGCGCTGGTGATCTTCCCTATCCGGCAGATCATCCTTGCCAATTCCTCGGGCACCGGTATGGTCTATCAGATCTTCTTCCACGCCACCGAGCTGTTCAATCTGGCCGCCTTCTTTCTGCTGCTGGCTCTGGCGGTCTACTGCGCCATGGCCGACTCCACCCGCACGCTGGGGCGCATCCTGGCACTCCACGGGATCTCGTCGGTGTTCGTGGTGATCCTGCTGCGCATGGGCATCTACTATCTGCTGGCATGGCTGGACTCCGAGCTGTATCTTTCCTTTGATCTGTGCAATCAGACTCTGGGCGCGCTGACCAAGAACGGCAGCACCGAGCTGCTCTACACCGCCCTCTCTCTGTTCATCAGCCAGATCTTCCTGTTCGTCATTCTGCTGATCGCATCGCTGATCGCTCTGCGCACCCGTCAGAAGGCGCTTGCCAAGGGCGCCGATCTGTCGCCGCTGCGGCTGTACAAGCAGTTCGACGACTCCCCCCTTCCCCGTGCGCTCCGTCCCGGGCTGATCATTTACGCCGTTCTTGCACTGGGCAATCAGGTCGTGGATACGGTGATGACCATCCTGCAGGCAGGCGCACCCGACGGCTTCAGCTCCTTGATGACGCTGGTAGTCCCCTACTTCCTGCTGGCGATCTACTGTCTGCTTTGTTATCTGGTGCTGGATTACGGCACGCGGTACATTGCAAAGGAATGCGCACAGTAATGTGAAATAATCAATCTAACCTACCCAAACACGGCAACTCGTTGCCGTGTTTTTTCTTAAAAGTTTTGGAAGGAGTGTGAGGAAACTTTTTTCAAAAAGTTTCCTCACTATAAAATCATTCCTCTCCTTCTTGACTTTTTTCGGAATTTGGAGTACAATGTAGAAAACACTCGCCTTTTGGGAGGACTGTACAGATGTACGATTTTGACCGAATCATCAACCGACGCGGCACCGACTGCGTGAAATATGATAATATCGTCCCCTCCGGACGCCCCGAGAACACCATCCCCCTGTTCATCGCCGACATGGACTTTGCAGTTGCCCCCGAGATCGTGGAGGCACTCCACAAAGCGGTAGACCGTCAGATCTACGGCTACCCGATCCGGGGAAAGGAATATTTTGAGGCCATCGCCGGCTGGTATCGCCGTCGTTACGGCTGGGAGCTCTCCGAGCAATGGCTGCTCACCACCCCCGGCGTGGTGGACGCCCTCAATCTGGCCGTCCGCGCTTATACTGAGCCGGGTGATCGGGTGCTGATCCTGACGCCGGTTTACGGTCCCTTCGGCTCGGTTGTCAAGGGCAACGGTCGAGTGATCGCTGAGTGTCCTCTCCTGTACGAGGACGGTCACTACTCCGTGGATTTTGCCGCCTTCGAGGAGGCCATCGTCCGCGAGGGCGTGAAGCTGTTCCTGCTCTGCTCTCCCCACAATCCCGTGGGACGGGTCTGGACAGTGGACGAGCTGACCCGTATGGGCGAGATCTGCCTTGCCCACGGCGTGACGGTTGTAGCCGACGAGATCCATTCCGATTTCGTTTTCCCCGATCACAAGCATACGAATTTCGCCGCCATCAGCAAAGCGTTCGCTGATCATTCCATCACCTGCACTGCGCCCAGCAAAACCTTCAATCTGGCAGGTCTGTGGAACTCCAACATTCTGATTCCCTCCCCCGAGCTGCGAGAAAAGTTCGCCGCCGAGATGGCACGCTGTAACACCCCCATGCCCACCATCTTCGCCTTCGAGGCTTGCAAGGCAGCCTACAATCACGGCGAGGCGTGGCTTTGCGAGCTGATCGCTTACCTTGCGGGCAACATAGCCTTCGTGCAAAGCTACTGCGCGGAGCATCTGCCGCTGGTGAAATTCGCCGAAAATGAAGGCACCTATCTGATGTGGGGCGATTTCTCCGCCTACGGAACGCCAGAGGAGCTGGAGAAGAAATTCTTCGACGGCGGCATCTGGATGAATCGGGACGCCGATTTCAACGCCTCCCCTGCCGGCTTCTATCGCATCAACGTGGCAACGCCCCGCGCGGTATTGCAAGAGGCGATGGAACGAATGAAGAAGATTCTCACCGCGCAAGCTTAATTCGAACGTTATGAAACTACAAAAACAATCTGTTTTGATGATCGCCATCGTCCTGCTTGCCTGCCTGTGCATGGGACTGGTGGATGCGGTGATCCGACCCGGCTACTGGATCAAATCACTGATCAAGCTGGCACTTTTCTTGCTGCTGCCTGCACTGTACGCCCTCTACGACAGGTCGTTTCGGGTACGCACCCTCCTCACGCCCAACAAGCAAGGCTTCTTCCTGGCTCTTTTACTGGGCGGAGCGGTGTACACCGTAGTGGTAGGGGCTTATTTCCTCTTCCGCGGCATTTTCGATTTTTCTGCCATCACCGGCAGCGTGAACGATACGTTAGGTGTGAATCGTGATAATTTCCTCCCGGTGGCGATCTACATCTCCTTTGTCAACTCTCTTTTGGAGGAGTTTTTCTTCCGTGGATTTGCCTTTCTCTCCCTCAAGAAAACAGCGGGACGAGGCTTTGCCTACGTCTTCAGCAGCTTGATGTTCGCCGTCTACCACATCGCCATGATGATCGGATGGTTCGCTCTGCCCATGGTACTGCTGGCACTGTTGGGACTATTCCTGGGCGGCGTGATCTTCAACTACTTCAACGAGCGGTACGGGAATATCTATCTCTCCTGGCTGATCCATATGTTCGCCAATTTTGCTACGAATACCATCGGCTTTCTGCTCTTTGCGGCAGATTAAATCATTCAAGAGGTTGCGTTATTATGCAGCCTCTTTTCTGTTGTCAGCCCAAAAGATTGCCCAATTCAACGAATGATTGATTGACTTTCGTCTTTTTTGCTGTTACAATAAAAACAGAAGCGCGATAGTCGACGATCGCACTACGGCGGGTAAAAATTTTGCATTTTTTGAAAAAGTCCCAACCTTTTGCCCGTTCTGAACACTCTATATAGTGAAACCGGTTTCATGGAAGCTTCCGCAATTCATACGTCAATATGGACATTATCAGGAGGTAACTATGGATTACAAGCGCAACGCACGTTATTTTTCTCAAACCTTTGCAAGAAATATGCTCATCCTCGCTACTATAGGCGTGATCATTGCCGCAGCGGGCGGATTCGTCTGGTGGAACATTTATCTGGGATTCTGGGACGTTCTGGTAGAGATCGCCGCCATTGCCGGCGTGATCCTGGCGGTAGGTGCAATCAGCCAACGTCCCTCGGAAGCGGATTTGTTTCAACAGATCGAAGAGGCCAAAAAACGCTTCCGTGAAGAAGCGATAGAAGCCTTCGGCTATCCTGCCGATGCCGAGCACTGCACCCGTCTCGTTTGGGGTTTTGTCCCCGGAAATGTAGAAAAGACTGCTAAAGGAGGCAAAACCGTCACCGATCGGGTGGAATTTGCCCTGATTTGGCTGAAAAAGGGAGAGCTGGCAGTACAGCGGCAGACCTGCGGACTGCTTGCTGAGGAGGCGGAGATCACCGACATTCGGCTGTCACTGAAAACCCTCACCACGCAACTGGATCGGGAGGCGGGACTGCTTACCCTTTCCGCCGCAAATGATACGCTGGTGCTGTCGGTGTTCGAGCCCGACTATCAGTTGGAGGAGTTTGTGAACGCAATCACTCATCGTATGGGGAAATGAGAAAAACAACCCGTAAGTATGAAAAACTTACGGGTTGTTTTTCGTTCAGCAAATCCGCGGCAGACCCTCGCCTACCAGCGGTCCGATCTTTCGTCTGCCGCCAAGGGGAGTGCGTAGGATTACGCCGTCCCCCGCTGCCACCGTTCCGATGATAGCGGCGTTCTTTCCGTAGGGGGAGGAGCGAACGATTTCGATGGCTCGCTCGGCTTCTTCGGCGGGAAGGAGGGCGATCAGCTTGCCCTCGTTGCCCATATAGAGGGGGGACAGCCCCAACAGTCCGCAAAAGCTCTTGACGGCAGGGGTGAGAGGGAGGGATTCCTCTTCCAGCTCGATCTGCACGCCTGAGGCTTCGGCAATTTCGGTGAGCACCGTCCCCAGTCCACCACGGGTCACGTCCCGCATCGCGTGGAGGCGGATGCCCGCAGACAGAAGCTCCTGCACCATGGCGGTCAGGGGCGCGGCATCACTCTCGACGGCGTTTTCGATGCCCATTCGAGCCGACAGCAGAGCGGCGTGATGATCGCCCAGCGTGCCGGATAACAGAACCACGTCTCCCACCTCTGCCCGAGATGCAGAGATTTCCACACCCGCGGGGACAAATCCCACGCCGGTGGTATTGATGAACACCTGACCGTCTCCCTCTACCACCTTGGTGTCGCCTGCAACGATGAGCACGCCTGCTTCTTTGGCGGTTTCAGCCATAGAGCGTGCGATTTTTTCCAGCGTATCGGTATCGGTGCCGGTTTCGATGATGAATGCGGCGGTGAGATAGCGAGGCGTTGCCCCGCGCATCAAGAGATCGTTTACCGTTCCCGCAACGGCAAGGCGGCCGATGTCGCCTCCCTTGAAAAAGAGAGGCGTGACCACGAAGGAATCGGTGGTCAGGGCAATTTGAGAAAAGCTCTCGGTGGGGAGCACGGCGGCATCCTCCATCCCTGCAAGGATGGGATTCTGAAAATGTTTGGCGAAAACTTCGCTGATAAGGCGAGCGGTGGAGACGCCGCCCGCACCCTCGGCAAGTGTGATTTTCATAGGGGTGTTCCTTTAATTCTTGATAGATTATTTGATATATATTCCGTTAGCAGATTGGAGGGAGGAAATCCAGAGTTCGGCGTTGCCGAACTCTAATAGTTGCGCACAGCGCAACTATCGACCATACTCAAACGCCGAAGTTTTTTCCCTCCCTCCAAACCTCCCACTCTTTTCCTTGGCTATCGACAAGTGGGGGTGTTTATAATTCACCTTCTATCATTGATATAGTGATGATAGCAAGCCCCTTCCATGGACACCATACAGGCGCCGATGGGGCTCTCGGGAGTGCAAGCCTTGCCGAACATGGGGCAATTGGCGGGGGCGCATTTGCCTGCGATTACCTGCCCGCAATGACAGCCTGCGGGGATATGATCGGCGGTGAGGGCATCGCTGCCTGCATCCAGATGGGCAAACGCCTCCCGCAATCGCAGTCCGCTGTGGGGGATAGTGCCCAGCCCTCGCCATGCGGCATTGCAAGGCTCAAAATAGCGGTCCACTTTGGCGAGAGCTTCAAGATTGCCTTCCGCTGTGACGGCGGAGGGATAGAAGTTGTATACTTCCGCCCGCCCTGCCGACCCCGCCAGCGCAAGGATGGCGGCAAGGAGGGAGGGAGCGGTAAAGCCTGCCACGGCAAAGGGTTTGCCCACTTCTTGAGCAAGTTCTCCGAACAAAGCGCTTCCCGTAACGGTAGCAACGTGTCCGGGGGCAATGAAGCCGTCGATGGTGCTGAAAAAGTCAGCAGTGCAAGCGTTGCCACCGGTATTGTCCTCTTGGCAGAGGGTACGGATCACGGCAGGCATAGTTTTGAGGGCGGTAAGAAGCTTGAGATTATCGATCCCACGGGCAATGATCTGCTCCACCAAGAGCGCATACAGCGGAGCGGTAGTCTCGAATCCCACCGCCGCAAAGACGAAGGTGGTATAGGGATCGCTCTCTGCCAGCTCCAACGCACGGAAGGGGGTATAGACCATCTCCACCCGTGCGCCCTTTGTAGAGCGCAGATCACCGCTACTTCCCTTCACTCTGAGCACATCGCCGAAACTGACCACGCAGGTATTGGGGCTTGTCGCCAGCTGGATGAGACGGTCGATATACGCGCTCACCGTGACGCAGACGGGACAGCCGGGGCCCGAGATCAGGCGGATGGTGGAGGGCAGGAGGGAGGGGATTCCGCACTCCGAGATGGCGGCGGTATGAGTGCCGCACACCTCCATTATGGTGAGCGGTTTACCGTCGTAGGCGGCAATGGCTTGTACCAAATCAGCGGTTCTCATCCGATTCTCCCATAATCTCCCGCAAATCGGCGGCAGATCGAAGCTCTGCGAAAATCGCATCCATTTCCTCCGCCTCGGTGGCGGACAGTTTTTGGATGATCAGCCCTGCGTGCACCAGCACACGGTCACCCTCCTTCACCTGCACCAGATCAGCACGGGCTTCGATGAGATTACCGTCAAAATCCACACGGGCGATACCGTCCATCACGGACAGCACCCGTCCGGGCATTGCAACACACATAATGTCCTCCGGTTATATTAGTCGGTTATCGGTTAGTTGTATTTTAGAATCATCATTGGCTATATTCGTTCGGAAGTGCCCTCTCACCCGCTACGCGGGAGCTCTCCCATAGGGAGAGCCTTGGGGGGTGCCGGTTTGATCAAACGAAGCTACAAAAATTGATTCTAATTTGATATAGTATGACGCTTGGCGGCCACAAACGCCTGTCCCAGCGCAATTCCCCCGTCTCCGACGGGGACTTTTTCGTTTCGGTAAACGGCAAGCCCTGCATTCTCCAGCCGCTCACGGCAGAGGCGAAGGAGCAGACGGTTGGCAAAGCATCCTCCCGACAGAGCGATGGCGGTGCAATCGTACTGCAGGGCAAAGGTCAGAGCGGCATTTTTCACCGCTTCGGCGATGGCAAGATGGAAGGCGCCTGCCAGATAGCCCGCGGGGATGCCGGCAATTTCCCCCTTATGGATGGCCTGCAGGAGCAGATCGGAGCGCCAGACTCCACCCTCCAAGGGGAGCGGCAGAATCGGTACGCTGCCATCCCAACGGGTGGCGGCGTTTTCCAGCAGAATGGCGGCTCTGCCTTCGTAGGTATTCTCGGTGCAGAGACCGAGGATCGCCGAGACGGCGTCGAAGAGCCGTCCCATAGACGAGGTGCGGATGCAAAATCCCAGTTTGACCGCGGCGCAGATTTGCTCTTCCTCGGGAGAGGTGGGGATGATTCCCGCCCCCGCCCTATGGAATCGGGACAGACGAAGGGCATCCTTTGCGCCCTCGTCCCCCATTGGCATAGGCAGAGGAAGCAGATGGGCGATACGGCGGTAGCTGCCGCCTTCGCAGAGGAGGCATTCGCCTCCCCAAACGGTACCGTCCTCGCCGTAGCCGGTGCCGTCAAAGGCGAAGCCGATGACGCGCTCCAGATT